>CAMNHM010000038.1 GCA_946539475.1 uncultured Prevotellaceae bacterium
ACGACGAGGAGGGACAGCAGGTGGAGCTGGAGGGTCTGTTGGGCGAGATGCCCATTCGCACGGAGCACGAAGGGCGCGGGTCTTTCATGGTCGACGTGCCCGAGAAGGGCAGCCTCAGGGCAGACTTCCGCTATGAGGACAAGGACTACCACTTCGACCTGCCGAAGACGGAGGAGCAGGGCTGCGCATTGATGCTGAACGATGATGACGGTCAGGTGACGGCAGAGCTGACGCTGCGAGGCATTGTCGGCAACGAATATGCCGTGGCCGTCCTCTGCCGCGGCGTGCTGAAGGAGTTCCGCAGGGTGAGGCCCGACGTCGCGGGCCGTTGCACGGTGAACATCGACAAGGCGTTGCTGCCGACGGGCGTCTGCGACCTCATCGTCATCGACGGCGAGGGCCATCCGCTGGCCGACCGTCTGTTCTTCGTCAATAACCACGACTATGCCGCCGAGGGCGGTATCACGGTGAGCGGGCTGAAGAGCGACTACAAGCCGCTGGAGCAGGCCACGATCACGCTGCAGGCTCCCGCCGGAACAAAGCATATCTCGTTGTCGGTGCGCGACGGCGCCACCGACGAGCCTACTTACGACACTGGTAACATCATGACCGACCTGCTGCTCTCGAGCGAGCTGCAGGGCTTCGTCCCCCACGCCGACTACTACTTCGAGAGCGACGACGCGACTCACCGCCGCCACCTCGACCAGCTGATGATGGTGCAGGGCTGGCGGCGCTACGACTACGAGGAGCTGACGGACACGACACTGCTGCGCTATGAGCCGGAGAAAACGCTCATGGTTGAAGGTGGCGTCTATCCCTACGAGAGCGACGAGGACTTCAGGGACATTACTTCAGGGAACTTGGTGAGTCTGATAGAAGACAGTTTGTTTTTCAAATTGTTGCATCCCACTGAAGACCTGTCAGAGGACAATGTCTTTATTTTCGATCCAATCTTCAGTGACGATTTCGACGATGAAGAGTTCGCTTTCGACGATGAGGAGCCAGCTTCCTACGATGGCAATCGCTACCTGCGCAAGCGTGGCCGCCTGAAAGAGGAAGTGACGCTGAAATGTGAGCTGGTGCAGGATACTGATGTAGCCGAGGTGGAGCTGCAGACCCACGACGGTGGCCGTTTCGAGTTCGGTGTGCCAGCCTACTATGGCGATGCCGTCCTCTTTATGATGGCATACAAGGCAGACATCAATGATACGAAGCTGAAGAAATACGAAGACAAAGACTGGTCCAACGAGTCGGCTGTAGCCAACTACTATGTCAAGCGTGACCTCTTCTTCCCCATCTTTCCGAAGAAATATGGCTACTACCAATGCCACCAACCCGAAGACGCCGACAGGTTAGATGATGAGATAGGGCAGGCATTGGCCGATGCCGACCATATTTCGTCGATGGACCACACGCTAAAGGGAGTCACCGTTAAGGCTCGTCGCCGTCGTTCCCTGCATGCCGTCGACTACTCGAAGCCCGCCTATGTGTTGGACACCCACGAGCTCTACAACTTGAGTGTCGACTACGGTATGCTACATGGGTTCTATCAGTTGCGTAGATTCCCTCAGGCCATTGCCCGTCTGCTGCTGGGCACAATATATTCCTATGGTGTTTTCCAAAAGTTCAACGTAGAGGCACAGGTAGACGGATACATCTTCTACCGAGACTACTATTGCGACATCGGTTTGAGCCAACGGGGAGAAATACAAAAGATCAACCCATATCGCTCAGCGGAGCTCGTCGTCAGCCAACTGATGCTGAAGCGCCAGGACGAGATGCGGGTGTACACCGACCTAGAGCCTCGCAATCCCGACGTGCCGCGCACTCGCAGCATGTGCCAACCCGACATAAAGCTTGACTTCAGGCTCGTCCCCGATGGGGGCGAACGCCCCACTTACCGCGACCGCCGCATCATCCTGCACGGCTTCTACCTGCCCGACCACTTCTACCACCATGACTACAGTCAAAAGCCTAAACCAACCGAGGTGCTGGACTACCGCCGTACGCTCTACTGGAATCCTAACGCCAAGCTAGACACCGACGGCCGCTTCACGGCGACCTTCTACAATAACGGCAAGCCAACCCGCATGAAGGTCAGTGCCGTGGGCCTGACCGGCGGAGGGCAGCCGGTATTCAGCAAATAGTATACTTTCGAATGGTAAATAGCGTGCTAGCGAGTGCTAATTACCATATTTGCGAGCGCTAATTGATATAGTTTTGGATTGCATGAGAGATGTGCACCGACATGCAGTTCCTGAGTATAGAAGATGCTTGCCGAAACACCCCACCACCCACCTGAATCGCTCAAAACGCCTGTGCAGAAAGGGCTTTTGAGCAGGTGGGTGTTTGCGCAACACCCACCTAACACCCACCTAACACCCACCAACTGCTACTTGTCGACCAACAGGCAATCTACTTGGAAAGTCTGAGAGGTTAGAGGTGGGTGTTGGGTGAGTGTCAGGTGGGTGTCAGGTGGGTGTTTGATCAACACCCACCTAGCGGAAACCCCTTTGTAGAAAGGGGTTTTGAGCGATTTAGGTGGGTGTTGGGATGTTTTCGTCAGCCGTAGAACTCCTTGTACCATTCTGCGAAGGCTCGTAGGCCCTGGCGCAGGGGTGTGCTGGGCTTGAATCCGTAGTCGCGCTCCAGGGCGGTAGTGTCGGCATAGGTTGTCGGCACGTCGCCTGGCTGCATCGGCACCAGCTGCTTGTGGGCTTCGAAGTCGTAGTCGGCAGGCAGCACCTGTGCACGTATGAGCTCCTGCTGCAGTATGTCGACGAAGTTGAGCAGGTTCTCTGGCTGGTTGTTGCCAATGTTGTAGACGGCGTATGGCGGCAGTGGCAGCCCGTCGTCGCCGTTCTTTCGCTCGGGAGCTCCCTGCATGATGCGCACGACGCCCTCGACGATGTCGTCGACAAAGGTGAAGTCGCGCATGCAGTTGCCGTAGTTGAAGATTTGTATGGTCTGGCCTTTCCGCAGCTTGTTGGTGAATCCGAAGTATGCCATGTCGGGTCGTCCTGCCGGTCCGTAGACGGTGAAGAAGCGGAGTCCTGTCGATGGGATGTTGTATAGCTTCGAATAGGCGTGTGCCATGAGCTCGTTGCTCTTCTTCGTGGCGGCATATAGGCTGACGGGGTTGTCGACCTTGTCGTCGGTGGAGTATGGCACCTTCTTGTTTGATCCGTAGACGCTCGAGGAGGATGCGTAGACGAGGTGCTCTACTCCCGTTGCAGGGTCGTCGTAGGAGTGTCGGCATGCCTCGAGTATGTTATAGAATCCGATGAGGTTGCTTTGAATGTATGCGTCGGGGTTGGTGATGGAGTAGCGCACTCCTGCCTGTGCTGCCAGGTTGACAACGATGCGTGGCTTCCATTGTTGGAAGATGCTGTCGATGGCAGTCTTGTCGGCGATGTCGCCTTTGACGAATATCCATGTGTTGCCGTTGCTAGCCAGCCGGGCGTTCTCCTTCTCCAATTGCTGGAGCCGGAAATCTTTCAGTGCGACGTCGTAGTAGTCGTTCAAGTTGTCGATGCCGATGATGGTGGCACCTTTTGTATCGTTCATCAGTCGCTTCACCAGGTTTGATCCGATGAATCCAGCTGCTCCTGTGACGAGGATGCTCTTGTTGTCTAAACAGATTTTGTCCATTGTGATTTGGGGGATTAAAGAAGTTACTTGTATTTCTCTACCGCTTCGTAGTAGGTGTCGAGGCTCCCGATGTCGAAGCGCCCTCCGCTCATGGGCCATGCGTGCATCGTAGTGTGGTCGACCATGTAGTGTGCCAGGTTGCCGGGAGCATCCTTTCCGCATCCGTTCTCTACGGCGTGGCGTACGAGGTCGAGGTCTTTGCGTAGGTAGATGTAGAAAGGCGGCACTGCCCAGTGGCTCTTAGGCCGCTGTGGCTTCTCCTCCATGTTGAGCACTCGCTGGCAGTCGTCGAGCACCACGACGCCTGTCCGCTGTAGTTTCTCGATGGATGGCTGCTCGTGGCACATGATGCAGCTTGTGGCTTTCTGAAGGGCGAAGTCGACGAACTCCTGGAAGGAGAAAAACAGTAGGTTGTCGGCAGCCACTACGAGCATGTCGTCGTCGATGTCGAGCTTCTCCATTGCGTAGAGCAGGTCGCAGACGGCACCCAGTCGAGTCTCGTTGGTCTCTGTGCCGTCGTCGACGATGGTGATGGGCTTCTGCCATCGTTTCTCTGCTCCCTTTGTGTGGGTAGCGGCCCACTCCTGGAAGATGGGTGCGAACTTATGGTTGGTGATGATGATGTGCTCGGTGACCTGTGGTATGCGGTCGATGTCGTCGAGCATCCTGCCGAGGATGGTGTTCTCTCCGATCTTCAGCAGTGGCTTTGGGAAATTCTTCGTCAGCTCGCCCAGCCGTGTGGCATAGCCAGCTGCGATAACGATATTCTTCATGTCGTGTGTTCTCGTTGTATTGATGATGTCAGTATGTTGTCTGGATTTCGCCTTCCCACTGGTCGTCGACCGTCACCGTAGCGCTGATGTCCTTCGGCTTGGGCTCGTCGCCCACGAAGAAGTCGCCCTTGCACCAGGTCACCTTGTTGATGGTCATCGGTACGTCGATCTCCTTGCTGTAGAGGGCGTTGCCCTGGCTGTCGAGGGCTGTGGCGGCGATTTTCAGCGTACCGTCGGTGCTATGCAGGAAGGTGTATAGGTCGTATTGCGTGTTTGTCTGCCCCGCCGTGACGTCGGCCTTCAGCAGCTGGGTGCTGTTGACGCATCCTAGTCCTGTTGCGGCATCGAAGGCTCCGCTGCCGCCGGTATATTGGAATTGCATCTGGCTCACCGTCTCCGGGATGGCATCGTTGATGACGAAGCTACAGCGTGCCACGATGCGCTTCAGCGTCAGAGGCAGTGTGAGCGACTCGTTGCTGACGTCGATGACAGTCGAATACATGAACGTGTCGGTATAGCCGGTGGCATTGGTGAACTGCACCTTCGAGGCGTTGGTCATCGTGGGGTTGCCACTGCTGCTGTGGCCGACCACCAGTAGTCGGTACTGCCCCTCTTCAAGCTGGAAGGAGGCTGTCCCGAAGTCCTCGTCGCCCGTCTGCTGGTTGATCTGCTTCACGCGTGTTCCCTCGCTGTCGTAGATGGCGAAGTTCAGGCGGTTGCACCTGTCGGCAACTGCTGCCCTCGACTCGACGTTGAAGGGAGTCTGCTCGAGCTGCATGACCTGCAGGATGAGGTTTCCGCGCTCTGCTGTCTCTTCTACCAATGGCTTCTCGCAGGCTGCCAGCAGCAAGGCTGCAAGCAGCATCATCGCTGTCTTTTTCATATCTCGGAATGATTTTTAGTGATTGATTCAGACGAACCTTGCACCGTCGTCGGGATGCACCCAGAATACCTGGAACGTCTTCTCGTACTCTGGGAACTGCTCGAGGTATCGCTGCGTCAGCTCTCGTTCGATATCCTCCTTGTAGGCAGGGTCTACCAGTGCTATGCATGCTCCCTTGAATCCTGCTCCCGAGAAGCGTCCTCCATAGACACCCGGCATGCCCCGCATGATCTCGTAGATGGCGATGAGCTCTGGGCTGCCGCACTCGTAGTTGTGGATTGAGCTCTCGCAGGAGTCGAAGCTGAGCTTTCCGAATAGCTTCATGTTGCCCGTCTCCCATGCGGTGACTCCCTGGCGTACGCGCCGATACTCCGAGTAGAAATGTTCCGCGCGTCGGGCGAAGCGAGCCGGCATTGCTATGCGTGTCTTCTCGAACGTAGCCTTCGGTATGTCGCGCAGGAAAGTCTTCTCGAACGTCTTCAGCGGCTGGTCGGTGTATGCCAGCATGTTCCATGCGGCCGTCTTGCACTCGTAGACGCGCAGGTTGTAGTCGGAGTTCACCAGCGAGCGTGTCAGCCCTGAGAAGAAGATGCCTATCTCGAATTCCGGCATGTCGGCATTGCGCTTGATGACGCGCCACTCGTTAGAGTCGCAGTCGAGGAACAGCAGCCCGTCCTTCCTGCCCAGGGCGATACATGCCTGGTCGAGTAGTCCGTTGTTCAGCCCGATGTATTCGCGTTCAGCCTCGGAGGCGATCTTCACCACCTCGAAGGGCTGCAGCGTGATGTCGTTGGCCTTCGCGAAGGCCATCACATAGGCGATGAGCACTGCTGCGCTCGACGACAGTCCGCCTACGGGCAGGCTTCCCTGGATGACGCCGTCGATGCCCCGCTTCAGCTCGAAGCGCTTTCTGAGTGCGTACTTCGCACCGCGGGCATAGTCGCCCCAGTGGTGCTCCTTCACCTGCGAGGGCTTGTCGATGTCGAAGTCGACAGTCCCCTCGAACGTCCTTGACATCAGGTGCACGTGGCTCTCGCTGTTCACGTTGAACCACAGGTCGACACCTTTATCGATTGCAAAACCCGTCACCAGCCCATGCTGATGGTCGACGTGTGCCCCTAGCGGACAAACCCTGTAGGGCGCAAAGATATGATACTGATAATTCTCCATTTCTGGCTTCCTGTTATGTCGGTTGTTATTCCTCTTGGCGATGGTTTCACCTTTCAACTTGCAAATATACGAACATTTCTCGTAAAACACAACTTTTACAACATTTATTTTTGAAAAAAAAAAGTCTTGCCTCCATTTGCATTTCACGAAATAATTGCTAACTTTGCAACCAGTAAACAATAAAACCGCACCATCATGACAGTCAAGGAAGTATTCGAACTGCGCAAGCAGGGCAAGATTGAGGAGGCCTACGAGGCGATTCGTCCGATGTATGCTGTCCATAAAGGCAAATACACCACGCTCTGCATGTTCTGGACGGCCAGCGACATCCTGAAGAAACGCATCGCCGAGGGCCGGCTGGACGAGGCTGTGAAGATTTTCAGGGCGCTATTGAGAATATTGCCCAATATCGACGATGCTGAAGGGAGGGCTCATACCAGTATCTATTACGAGGCGGTGTCGCTGGCTTGCGCGGTGAGGAAAAGCCCTTTGGACGGTGTGACGTTCAGTATGCTCGATTTTGTCGGACAGCTGAAGGTGGAAGACCTGCGCAGTGACGACTGGAAGCCGCTTGCCACACCTCCTGTCGACGGCAAGCCGACTCCCCCTGTCCCTTCTGTCGCGCAGCAGATGCTGTCGTACGCTTTCCGTGAGATTGAAGAGTCGCCGACGGTCGACAATGCCCTGAAGGCGATGGCGTTGCTCCAGGAAGCCGTTCGCCGCCATCCTCGCGACAAGAATATCCGTGACTACATGGCTGTCGTGTATCGCATCATGGGCGAAGGAAAGCAGGCTTAAACCCTGTGAGCCGGATCATCCAAAGATGTTGACCCCCTCGAAATGACTGACGACGGGATCAGCGCAGCCCGGCGTGCCGACGACGGTGATGATGTCGAAGCGTACCGGTGCATCGATCTTCCGATACTGCATGTAGTGGTTCATGGCAAAGCGCAGGTTGCGCCGTTTGCGCCAGTCGACGGCCTGCTCTGGAGTGCCATAGTCGGTGTTGCGGCGTGTTTTCACTTCGACGAATACGACCTCATTTTCCTGCTGGGCAATGATGTCGATGTCGCGATGGCCGGAGTGCCAGTCGCGTTCCAGGATGATATAGCCCTTTTCGCGCAGATAGTCGGCAGCCACCTCTTCGCCCCAGATGCCCTCCTTCAGGTGCTGTGGCTGCATCTTCTTCTCCGTAGTTTTCTGCAGCTGTTGCTGGCATCGCTCGAATGCACTCTTCACCCATCCGTCCTTGTCGGGGACGTTGGGCAGCATCCTTTCCAGTGCCATCAGTATCTTTTCTGCCTCTGCCGTGCGGCCCTCGCCGACACGCACCCGGAGTATGTCGACCGCCGTCCAGAACATTGCCGAAGATGCATACGGGCTTTTGTCCGACGCATATAATTGGCGTGCAGCCTCGTAGGCATCCTCGGCTCGTCCGCTTTTCCGCAGTTCAAATACTTCCTTGGCAGTCATGAAATCATTCTTCGTAAGCCTTAGGGCTTTTGCTCTGCTACAACCACGAAGGCACCATTCTGAGGTATGACAACGGGCAGCGTGCCTTTCTTCGAGAGCTTCTGCAGGGCTGTCTTACCCTCCAGCTTCTCGTTGTCGGAGTAGACGGTGAGCTGCGTGCCCGGGGCAAACATCGGCAGCTGTATGGCAGTCTTCAGAGGCTCGCCTTGTGCGTTGATGCCAGCTACATACCATGTCGAGCCTGAGCGTCGGGCCATGATGGCATAGCGTCCGGGGTAGCCGTCGATGAAGCGCACCTCGTCCCACGTCGTAGGCACCTGCTTCATGAAGTCGATGGCCCATGCGGGTGCATCGTCGAGGTTGTTGGGAGCCAGGGCGAAGTGTTGCACGCTGCTTTGGAAGAGCACTGCCGTTGCCAGTGCGTAGACATCGCTGGTTCGGCGTGTGGTGCCGTGCTGGTTGTCGGCTGAGTAGCGCTTGTTGAGCGTCGATCCTCCGAAGTCCATCGATCCCACGGTGTTGCGGATGAAGACGTGGATGGCGGCATTGGTGGCTTCTGCATCGCAGGCCCCCTGGCCGAAGTGTAGGTTCTCGCTGGCAAGCACGGCCTCTGATGCTACATAGTTAGGGAACATGCGCTCCCATCCGCGAGGCAGTGTACATCCGTGGAAGATGCACTGTATGCCGAAGTCGTTGGCATCGGTGAGGATGTCCTCATAGAGTTGCATCATCATTTGCTTGTCGCCTCCGAAAAAGTCGACCTTAATGCCGAGTATGCCGTTCTCCTGCATCCACTTCATCTCCTTGCGGCGTATGGCAGGCTTGTCCATCTTGTCCTTCGGTGTCTGGGGAGCATCATTCCATGCGCCGTTGCTGTTGTACCAGAGGAAGATACCTACGCCCTTTGAGCGGGCGTAGCGTGAAAGTTCAGCCATGCGCTCGTAGCCGATGCGCTGATCCCAGAAGGCATCGATGAGTACCGACCGGTAGCCCATGGCCGCAGCGAAGTCGATATAGCGGCGCTGCTCGTCGTAGTTGCAGCTGTTGTCCTGTCCGATAATCCACGACCAGGTGCCCTTGCCATAGGTGTAGTCGCGCGAGGGCTGGTATTTGGGCGTGACGAGGTCGGTGGCAACTGTCGTCTCCACGATGTTTTGGAGCGTCGGGCCTAGGGTGATTGTGCGCCAGGGAGTCTGGCAGGGCAGGCTGACGATGGCCGATGTAGATCCATAGCCGTTCATCTCGCCCTCCTGCGGGAAGCCGATGCGATAGCTGTTCTTCTCACACAGCAGGCGGCAACCCACATAACCGCCGTCGGTGCCCGTCTCGCTGATGAGCACCCAGGCGCCGTCCTCCTTGAAGAGACAGGGGAACGTATATCCGCCGCCCATGCCGTTCTTGCCCATCTGGTCGTCGAGCGCGTAGCCCGTCTCGTAGCTGGGAGCGGTGCGCGCAAAGCCCGTCATCGGCCGCGACTGGGGACAGAGGAAAGTGGTTGTCGACTCTGGGAACACGAAGCCCGACGCCTCGCTGACGACGACTCCCGAAAGCGTCTGCCTGCGGGGATGGAGCGTATAGCGGAAGGCCACATCGCGATTGCTGACGCGGAAGGTGACATCGATTGCCTGCCATCCGTTGCTCTCAAACTGGCAGACGGCCTCTGTCGCCTGATAGCTGACGTGGCTCTGCTTGATCGTGGCAAGCGTGTATTCGTCGCTGACGGCCTTCACCTGGCAGTCTTTCAGCGTGAGCCCTTTTGTAAGGTCGGCATAGTTGGTCGTCACGCCTAGCGGCGACGGCTCTAGAATGGTCTTTCCTGCCATTGAGACCCGATAGGTGGGTGCCCCGTTGGCATCGCTCACTACTACCTGAATGTTGCCGTCGGGGCTGGCGAACTGTTTCTCCTCTGCCATGGTGCCAGTGCTCCAAAGAGCCAGCATGGCCATTAGCCAATTGTTCTTCTTCATGCTAAGTATTATTATGATTTCGATTTTGGATGCAAAGTTACAACATCCGCCTCATACGGACGATGGTTGTATGTCTCACATTCTTTCATTTGTGTAACATTATCGCTGGCGGAGGTCGCCGGTCGTCAGCTGGAGCATGGCTTTGCTCGTTTTAAGGAGTTGCTCGGCATCGTCGCATTCGCTGACGATGAAGCGACGGGCGGTGAAGTCGTAGAGTGCATGTCCCGTGGAGTCGACCATCCACTGGGCATTGTTGTAGTTGTGGACGGCACACGGGTGAGTGTATGTCGCTGAGAGTACGTCGCGGCTGAAGCTGAAGTCCGTATGAGGCAGCCCCAGCTGTGCGAGGAGCGTGGCGGCAAGGTCGCTCTGGTTGCAGACGACGTCGATCTCTCGCGGCTCACGTATGGCCCCACCGAGCCAGAGCATCGGTATGTGGTTCTTCTCAAGAGGATGTGCCTGGTCGATGTGGCGATAGTTGATGCCGTGGTCGGCGGTGACGACGATGAGCAGGTCGCTCCATGCCTCCGACTGCTTCAGGCGCCCTACGAAGTCGGCGAGGCAGTCGTCGAGGTATGCAAAGGCATTGAGCACCTCGTCGTCGTGCCGTTGCAGGGGCACGTCCCAGGGCTCGTGACTCGATAGTGTACTATAGCCGAAGAGTGCGGGGGCGGCAGTGGTGGTGACCTGGTCGTAGAGCGTGGCGAAGGTGATGTCGTCGCGTACGCCCCACTGCGCAGTGTGGCGGTCGGCAGCCGAGTAGTCGTCCATGCTCGTCAGATGTTCCCATCCCGATGCGATGAGGTAGCTTCGCATGTTGGTGAAGTTGATGTCGCCGCCATAGAGGTAGGCGGTGTGATAGCCTTGCTGGTGCAGTGTTGAGGCGATGCTGGGCAGCGTTCGGCTCTTCTCCGGCATTTTCATTACCGAGACGCTGGGGAACGACGGATATCCGCTGAGTGCGCATACCGTGCCTCGGTCGGTTCGCCAGCTGTTGGCGTAGCATCTGGTGAAGCTGACGCCCTCGCCCTTCAGTTGCTGCAGGCGGGGCATGACGCTGGCAAACTCTTCGCCGGCGCTCTCCAGCAGTATCAGCACGATTGTGGGGCGTGTGGTGTTGAGGAGTGTATCGCTGCCGATGCTCTCGGTGGTATAGACGCCGTCGGTGAGCGCCTGACATTCCTCGGCGTCGAAGAAATCATACTCCGAGAGGTCGCCAAGCTGGTGCGTCAGAGAGTAGAGGAAGCTGAAGACAGGGTTGACGGCAGCATGGTTGAGGAATTGATTCTGTGAGTAGTAGACCTGTCCGATGTTTGTCGTCGACTCGTCGACACCGCCTCGTATGCCAATCACCATGAGTGGCATCATGAGCAGTGCCACGAGGGATGCCACGACACGCCGTTTCATCCGAGGCTCCTTCTCGGGCAGGTCGCCCAGGCATAGCCTATAGATGAAATAGAAAAACAGGGAGACGACTGCCAGCAGGAGGGCGCGGACCAGCAGATAGCCTATGGAGACGCTCTGCGTGATGCCTTCGGGCTGCGACAGATACTGCAGGCAGGAGGCGTCGAGCTTGAATCCCCAGAAGGGATAAAGGCTCGTGTCGGCTACGAAGGCGAGTGCCAGCAGGAAGCTGACCACCATCCAATAGGTGCGCAGAAGCCATCGCGGCATGTTCACCCACAACGATGCCACGGCTGCGAGAAAGGGCACGATGAGGATATATAATGATGTGGAGACGTCGAGCGAACGACCATGCCGCAGGATGTCGGCATAGTCGGAGTTGTGGACGTCGTGCCCCTCGCCGCAGCAGAGTATAAACACAATCTTGGCTACGGAAAAAATGAGCCATGTCAGCAGGTATGCATTTACCAGGTATGCCAGTCGCTTTCTCATGATTTGTGAGCTCAGGTGTCCTCCTCGACAAATTTCCTATTCTTCGCGCTCGGCATATTCCGAAGGTGCCACACCGAAGTGTTTGCGGAAGATGGTTGAGAAATGAGCCAGGTTGGAGAATCCCACGGTGTAGGCCACCTGCGTGACGTTGATCTTTTGTTCCTTCAGCAGCCGTGCTGCTTGCTCCAGGCGTATGTTGCGAATGAACTCGCTTGTTGAGATGCCCGTCATCTCCTTCATCTTACGATGCAGCTGGGCACGGCTGATGCCCACCTCCTGCGTGAGCATCTCGACGTTGAAGTCGCTGTCGGAGAGGTTCTTGTTGATGGCTTTCATGATGCGCTCCATGAGCAGCTCGTCGTTGCCTTTCACCTCCGGCTGCTCCACGCGGTCGGTTTGTTGCTGGGCTCCTGAGAACTTGCCCTTGAGGCGCAGCCGGCTCTGGATGAGGTTCTCGATGACCATGTGCAGCTCTTCCATGACGAAGGGCTTGGCCAGGAAGGCATCGGCTCCGCGCTCGAGTCCCTCGAGACGGTTGGCGACGTCGGCTTTCGACGTGAGCATGACCACCGGCAGGTGCGAGAGGTTGAGGTTGGTCTTGATCATGCGGAGCATGGTGAAGCCGTCCATCTCGGGCATCATCACGTCGCTGACGACGACATCGTATTCGTTGGTAAGCAGTTCCTTCAGGCCTTCCTTGCCGTTGGAGCAGTGCCCAAACTTGTAGTATTTGCTCAGTTCGGTGGAGATGTAGTGGCCCAGCTCAGGGTCGTCGTCGACGATGAGCACGCGATGCTTCGTCGTCGGCGCCTTGGCGGTCGACTGGGTGGCGACGGGCTCGTCGAGCTTCGCCATGTCGATCTCCTCCGGGCGCAGGTGGGCATTGCCCAATGGCATGCGCACGGTGAATACCGCCCCGTGGTTGTCGCTGCGGTTTGAGGCTTCGATAGTGCCGTGGTGCATGTCGACGATCATCTTGCAGAGGTTCAGGCCGATGCCTGTTCCCTCGGCATGCATGTGCTGCGAGTTCTTCCCTTGGTAGAAGCGGTCGAAGATGTGCTTCAGCGTGTCGCCCTCTAGGCCTTCGCCATCGTCGATGACCTGAATCTGTGCCTCGTCGCCTTGACGTGACACAAGCAGTTGCACGTTACCTCCGTCGCTGCAGAACTTGAAGGCATTCGAGAGCAGGTTCGTGATGACCTTGTCAAACTGGCTGCGGTCGATCCATACGCGAAGCTCGTCGAGCCCCTCATGGTTTACCTCGAAGTGTATGCCGCGCTCTTGGGCGTTGTACTCGAACATCTTCCCGATGCCCTTGGCGAAGGCCACGAGGTCGGTCTGCTGGCAGTGCAGGTGCATCTGCTGTTTGTCGATCTTCCGCACGTCGAGGATCTGGTTGACGAGGTTCAGGATGCGCTTGGCATTATGGTCGATGGTGTCGATGGACTGTTGCATCTCGGCGTCTGACGATCCCTTGGCCATTCGCTTGAGCTTCTCCAGCGGACTCATGATGAGCGTCAGCGGCGAGCGTATGTCGTGGGTGGCGTTGATGAGGAATTTCATCTTGTCTTCGTCGAGGCGCTCACGCATGCGGCGGCGGTATGCCAAGGCGATGAAGCCGATGAGTGCCAGCAATAGCAGCATGTAGATGAAATAGGCCAGCGACGTGCGATACCAGGGTGCGCGGACGGTGACCACGATCACCTTCACCGGCGTGTACTCCGTGCCTTGTGAGGCTCTCACTTCGATGCGGTAGGTGCCTGGCTGCAGGTGTCCCAGCGTGAGGTCGTTCTTTCCCTCGGGATTGGTCACCCACTGTCCTCCGTTGACGCGATATTCATAGGTGACGTTGGCGGGGTTGTCGAAGTTAAACTGCGAGAAGGCCATCGTGATGGTATGGTCGAGGTAGCTTAGGGTGAAGTAGCTGGCCTCGCTCAGTGGCTTGTCGACCACGCGTACGCCGTTGAGCACGGTGCTCGAGTTCACATACTCGTCGCCCACGCGGAATGCCGTCAGCTTCAGGGAGTCGGGCAAGAAGGTAACGGCCTTGATGCGGTCGGGCGAGAAGACGGTCATGCCGTCGTTGTGACCGAAATAGATGACGTCGTCGTCGGAATGCATGCCTACGCCGTAGATGTACTCCTTCTGCATAAGGCCGTTGCCGTTGACGTATCCCGTGAGCAGGCCCGTCTCCACCGAGTAGTTCCAGATGCCCTGCGACGTGGAGCACCAGATGTCGCCATCGTTGGACTGTACGATGTAGGTGATGACCTTGTTCGTGAGCTGCTCGCTGCCAGGGAACCGGCTCACTTGCTTCGTCTGCCGGTTGTAGAGGTAGAGGCCTTGCTCCGTGCCAATGGCGATGGAGCCGTCAAGGTCTGGCACCCCGGCAGCCACCTTCGTCGTGGCCGGCGGCATGTGCAGCTCGCAGACGTCGAAGCATACGATGCCCTCGAGCAGGTTCTGCCATCCCTGCGAGCGGAAGCTCTCCGTCGCCGGGTCGAAGCATGCCACGCCCGACGATGTGCCCAGCCATATCAGCCCTTTCTGGTCGGAGGCCATGCCCATCACCCAGTTGTTGCAGAGGCGTCCTCTGACCTCGTCGTCGGCATCGCTCATGCTGTAGTTGTGCAGTAGGCCCGTCGTGGGGTTGTAGACGCAGAATCCGCGCGAGAATGTCGATATGTAGATGTTGCCCTCGTCGTCGCTGGTCATGTCGTTGAACTTGTCGCACTCGAAGGTTACCTTCAGCTGCGAGTGCCCCGTCGTGGGGTCGTAGGCGAAGAGACCGTCGTCAGTGCCTAGCCAGAAGCGCTTCTGGCGGTCGCGGAAGATGAACTCTACCGATGGCGGCGAGGCAGGATGGGCGGTGACGCGCCCCTGCTGGTTGAAACCATAGACGCCGACTCCCTGTACCGTGCACCAGGTGATGCCGTCGTCGCCCTCGCAGACGCTGCTGATGGTCGACCCCAGCCGTATGCCCTGGCCCTCGAAATTCCAGCTAAGGAACTGCACTGGGCGCTGCGGCAGCATGAGCAGGCCCTTGCGGTGGCATCCCAGCCAGAGATTGCCGTTGCGGTCGAAGGTGGCGGCACTGATCTTCGCCGTGCTCATGTCGATGCCATAGGCGTCGACGCTCACCTGCTCCATTCTCCACGGACGCTGGTTGGGGATGCGGTATAGTCCTTTCCCACGCGTACCTATTATTACATTGCCCTCCTTGTCGGGTGCCATCAGCGTAAGGATGACGTCGCGACCCTCCACCACGGACATGTCTATGTCGGCAACGCGCATCTGCCCGTCCTTGTAGGTCATGAACCCACGCTGGCAGAGCACGAGCAGCTCGCCGTCGAGCTCGATGAACCCCTGTGGGTTGCCGCGCTCTGAGTGGAATACCTCCGTCTTCTCGCCTTTGCGCATGAAGATGTCGTCGTCGAAGCCGCTGCGCCAGAGGCATCCCTCGCTGTCTTCATAGACACGACTGAAGTAGGGCTCGTGCTGCTCGTCGGAGAAGCGTTCCAGGCGGTCGGCATCGGCTCGCAGTATATAGGCACCATAGCCGGCCGTGCCCACTAGGAGCCCGCCGCTGCTGTGCTCCAGCATCTGCGTCACACGAGGCTGGCGGCCGTCAGGGAAAGGATAGTGCACAAACGATTCGCTGCCTGGCTCAAAACGGTCGAGGCCTCGGTTGGTGCCCACCCATAGCCGTCCGCGGGTGTCGCAGAAGAGACTAACGATGACGTTCGCCTGTAGCGACGTGGTGTCGTCCTCCTCGTGCAGGAAGGTCTGGAAGTGGTAGCCGTCGAAGCGGTTCAGGCCGTAGTCGGTGGCTATCCATAACGATCCCTGCCGGTCTTGGCACAGGCCTGAGATGAGGCTCGACGAGAATTGCTCCGAGGATATGAAATGTCCGTGCTGGGCCACCATCGTGATTGATGTCAGCAGATATAGTGCAATTACAATTATAGCTCGTCCTTTAGTCATGGAAAAACAATAGTTGTCGTGTTCATTTGGTAAATTCGATGCAAAGATACGAAAAAAAAACGAACCTGCAAGGGGATTCGTCGTTTTTTTTCGAGGTGCGAGGCGCGAGGTGTGAGTGAGGATTTGCATAAAAAGGAAAGCGGACGACCGATATTCTCATACAGGTCGACCGCTGATTAGTTTTACCATAACTAACATTGTTCCAAAAAATCTTTGCTAGAGCAATCACTGCTTGGCAAAAAAACAACTACTAACTAACAACTAAACTTATGAAGAATTCTTTTATCTTCTTTTGCTTTGCAATAACTTTGTCTCGATTGACGATGCAAAGGTACACACTTTCTTCCGAACTGGTTATCGCTGGTGTTTCCTATACTTTTCTTTTTGAATCGTACGTGTCATGTGTAACATTTGATAGGTATTGAGGTTTCAAAATAAGAAAAGTGGCCCACTTGCTAGTTGATCAGGAAGATTTTTGTCTGCCCGCCATACGTAGCCTTGATGGTGGCACGGCCCTCAACGATGGGGCTGATGTCGAACTTCACACCGCTGATGTCGGCTGTCGCCTCGAGCTTGCTGCCCTTCAGCAGGCGTCCGTACACCTGGTAGCGATTCTGCTCGGCAAAGCCGTTCAGGGCGTTGAAGCGGATGGGCGTATCGGGGATGTTCAGCCGCTGGCCGTCGGCGGTGATGGTCACCTGCGGCACTTGGGGCGCCTTGCAGGCATAGCCCGACTTGCCAAAGCCGATGCCGTGGAGGTCGAAGAGTCCCTGCGGGCGCTGTTGGCCCTGCTGCGGCCGCCTGCCGCCCCACTGCCCCTGCGGTTGCTGTGGCTGTTGCACCTCGGGGCCCTCGGCCAGGAGGTAGATGGCATGCTTGCCCGTGAGTCCCTCGACGGCGGGCACGTTGACGACGAAGCCGGTCTTCTCGCGCCGTGCGTCGGCGGGCACTTCGAGTGCGGCTATCTCCTTACCCTTCCAGGGGTCGTCGATCAGCACGCGGATCTTGAAGGCTCCGCGGCCGCTGGGCGTCAGGTAGAAAGTCATGTTCGTGCCGTCGCCCTGTCTCGTGCCCTCGAAGGCCTTCACGCCTTTCGTGTCCTGTGCCAGGCCGCCGAAACCGAAGTATTTGAAGCCTACAATGCCGCCGTTCTGTATGCCGGCGAGGTCCATCGAGTTGTTCCATACGTCGTGGTTGTCCTGCATCCAGTTGTTGGCCCCCGGACCGTAGACGAAGCAGGCATAGCCGGCGCTGTAGTAGGCATAGGGCGGAAGCCCGAATATCTGGAAGCCCTCGCTGGTCACCTCGGCACCCGTATACTCGTTGCCGTCGCTGGCCTTTGCCGTCCACTCGTTAACACCTTTGCCCTTGACGCCGGGGTTGAAGGGGTCGTAGCCCGTGATTCTCACCGTTCCGCCTTTGGCAACGGGCTTCTTGTCCCACGTGATCTTCACCGGTGCCACCATCGACTGGCGGGCATTGCCGAAGCCGCGTGGCGGACGGTGGTAGAAGACGTACCACTGGCCGTTGATTTCCTCGATCGAGCCGTGGGTGTTATGGGCGAAGTTGGTGGTGATGAGCTTCGAGCCGTCCTCGTTGGGCACCACGCCGCGCGAGTCGACCAGCACGCCCCCCGAGCGCCACGGACCCAGTGGCGAGTCGCCGTAGGCATAGCGCAGGGCGCTGTTGGTATTGCCCAGCCCATACTCCTTGCCGGAGTAGCCGCTAAACACCATCACGTATTTATTTCCCACCTTACGGATGGAGGAAGCCTCGAAAAAGTTGAAGTCCAGCGGATCCTGACCCTCGTAGAGGGCTTTGTACTGGCTGCCGGGGCGGTCGAGCAGACGGCCGTCGGCACTGCTGGCGGGGATGAAGGGGTCGATGGGCTCGGTGCCCTCACGCTTGGAGTACATCGTGTTTTGGTCGAGCTCCACGGCCGTGGAGTGCTGGAAACCATAGAAGACATAGGCGCGGAAGCCACGATCGTAGTCCTTGTCCTTCTTGTCGGTGACGTACTCGATGTACACCGAGGGGTCGAAGTCAATCATCGAGCCAGGCACGCACTGCCTACCGTCCTCCGTCACGTTGATCGGCGTGAACGGACCGTTGGGACGGTCGCCCTTGCAGACCATCGCCACACGGCGGTTGCCACGTGAGTGGGGGTAGAGGTAGTAGGTCTTCTTGCCCGTGGCCTTATCCTTCACCTCGACAAGGTCGGGGGCGAACATCGTGTCCCACTGTCCGTCGACGTACCATGTGAAGATCGGACCTTCGTCGCGCCATTGCGACAGATCCTCGACGGGTGCCGACCACATGCGGATGTCGGGGCCGCAGTAGGCGGAGTAGTTCACGTCGTGCGAACCAATAATGTACGCGCGATACTTCCCGGGCTGGTCGGGATCCTCGAACACGCGGGGCTCGCCGTCGGGCACGTGCTCCCACAGTGGCAGATAGGGGTTCTGGGCGGTGGCCGTCAGTGTCGTGGCGAGTATCGCCATAAGCAGTCTCAGTGTCTTTCTCATCATTTCTCGATTTTTGGGGGGAGGTTACTGATTATTGTTTGCGGATGCAAAGTTAGCGGTTTTTCCTCCAACGGCCTAGCTGATATGTTTCATGTTCTTTGCTATTTGTATCTCAGGAACTCGGTGGCGTCTTTTTATTCTCTGCCACGAGCACATGTCAGAGGCCGACGCTTCCGACGGCATCGGAACGGCCTTCCGACGGCATAGGAAGCGCCTTCCGACGGCAGCGGAAAGAAGAGGCTGAGGAACAGCCTTGCCCAACGTTGCGGCCTTTTGGCCCTACGTCGTGAAATAAGGTATGCGTGCTGTGCTTCGTTTGAAAAAATTTGATTACCTTTGCAGCCGGAATGAAGAGAATCGTGACTTTTACATTGAGCCTGCTTCTGGCGCTGGCAGCGCTGTCACAGCAGCATTTCCCGCAGCAGATTCCTGCGGGCGACTATAGCGGCATTTGCGCGCTGGGTGACAACCTCTATGCGGTGGTCGACGACAAGGCGTCGGAAGACGGTTTCTGGGTGTTCCGGCTGGTTGCCGACACTGTTGCGGGGCGCATCACGGAGGCTGAGAACATGGGCTTCCGCTCCACTGGCAAGGAGAATCGTGACATGGAGGGGGTGTGCTATCGCCGCTCGACACAGACACTGTTCATCAGTGGCGAGGCGGACAACGAGGTGTACGAGTACCGTCTCGACGGACAGCGGACGGGCCGGCGGCTGGCTATGCCCCCTGCCTTTAAAAAGGCCCGCGGCAACAAGGGGCTGGAGGCGCTGGCGTACGACGAGGGTAGTCACCGCTTCTTCACCACTACCGAACGCCCCCTTCCTGGCGACACGCTGTTGCGCATCCAGTCGTTCGGTGACGACCTTCAGCCACGCCGACAATATCTTTACCGTCCCGACGCGGCCATCAGCAGGAAGTACTATCATGGGGTGTCGGCATTATGCGCCATGGGCGATGGCCGTCTGTTGGTGCTGGAGCGGCAGGTGTACGTGCCGAGGCTGAAGCTCGAGGCGAAGACGGTGGTGCGTATCTACGAGGTGAGCCCAGGGTCGGAGGAGATGCTGGAGAAGACGCTGCTGAGGGAGTTTACGACGCGGCTGACGCTTACGGGTCGTCGCTTTGCCAACTACGAGGGCTTGTGTCATCTTGGGGACGGCTGGCTGCTGATGGTGGCCGACTCGCAGCATCAGTATCGGGGCGTGCTCCGTGACTGGTTCTTTTTAGTGAAAGGAGATTAGGGTTGAGGGTTGAGGGTTGAGGGTTGAGGGTTGAGGGTTGAGAGTTGAGGGTTGAGAGTTGAGAGTTGAGGGTTGAG
>CAMNHM010000039.1 GCA_946539475.1 uncultured Prevotellaceae bacterium
CAGGCCATAGTCTCTGCCTCTACCCGACGGTAGGGATTGAGCCAGTGGAGCTGCTCCATGGGCTTCTGGTCGAGCCAATAGGGCACCTCCTCGATGGTGCCGTCGGCACGATAGGTGATGGGCGTGGCGCTGACGGAGCGACGCTCGTGGTGGATGAAGGTCTCGAGGTGCATCAGGTCGTAGTTCTGTCCGAAGATGTAGCTGCGACCCTTATAGTCGACGATGCCGGGATGGTTGCCGCGGTCGCGCTGCGTGGGGCGCATGATGTAGCCCTTGGGGGTCCAGGGGCCGGTGGGCTTGTCGCTCATGGCATAGCCGAGGGCCTCAGGGCAGCAGGTGGTGGCATAGCCCAGATAGTAGTGACCGCCGCGCTTGTAGAGCCAGGGCCCCTCCTGGTAGTGCTCAATGTGGTAGTCGAGCTTCACGATGTCGCTCTTCAGCGAGATCATGTCGTCGTTGAGCAGGGCATAGTAGGTGTTGGGGTTGCCCCAGTACATATAGGCCTGGCCGTCGTCGTCGACATAGACGGTGGGGTCGATGTCGTCCCAGTGCTCTTTCTGCCAGACGAGCGGCTTGCCCAGCGGGTCACGGTAGGGGCCGTAGGGGGAGTCGCTGACGAGGACGCCGATGCCGTGGCCGTGGAGCGGAGCATAGAGATAGTATTTGCCGCCACGCTCGACGGTCTGGATGGCCCACGCCCCGTTGTCGCGGCTGCGCCACTCGAAGTCGCGCAGCGAGGCCACGGCGCCATGCTCGGTCCAGTTGACCATGTCGGTCGTCGACCACAGCAGCCAGTCGTACATGAAGAAGCCGGCCGAGCTCTTCTCGTTGGGGTCGGGGATGTCCTCTGGCGAGGCATCGTGGGAGGTGAAGACGAACAGCGTGTCGCCCACGACGAGTGGCGACGGATCGGCTGTGTACTTTGTCTGGAAGAGGGGCATGTTGCACTGCTCCGGCTGACAGACGACTTGTCGCTGTGCCTGCAGGCCGATGACCTGGCAGACGAGCAGCAATGGGGTAAGGAATAGTTTCTTCATCATTGCGGGTTTGTATTTTGGCTACAAATTTACTACATTTCCCGTAGAGCGACCCCCACTTGATGTATCATATATTATCGAAAATGTCACATTGAAAGGCCACGACGATGATTTTGTTGGTTTTCGGAAAGTATTATTGCGTCGTTTTTCGTAACTTTGCATCCATCATACATTAATTAAATACGTCAAGATGGTAGCACCATTAGTAACTGCAGCACTCGTCATCAACGAGCTGATGGCGGCAAACGTAGGCGAAGTGATGAGCCCGGCAATCAACTTCGACAGTTGGATAGAGCTCTATAACCCCGGCAAGGAGGCCGTCGACCTGGGAGGCATGTACCTCAGCGACGATGCCAATAACCTGAAGCGATGGCGCATGCCGTCGACCGTCGGCAGCGTGCCGGCAGGAGGCTACCTCGTCGTCTGGCTGGGGTCGAACGACCTCAAGGAGAGCCAGGCGCCGTTCAAGCTCGACTGCGACGGCGGCACTATCTACCTGAGCGATGCTAGCGGCCAGCTCGTTGCCCGGCAGGACTATCCCGAGGCCATGAGCCGCACGGCCTACGCCCGCAAGCAGGACGGCGGCAGCGAATGGGGATGGACGGCACAGGCCACTCCCGGCGCCACGAATGCCACGTCGACGTTTGCCAGCGAGCGGCTGGCAGCCCCCACCGTCAGCATGGGCAGCACGATGTTTGCCAGCAGCGTCAGCTTCAGCGTCGAGATTCCCGAAGGAGCCACACTGATGTACACCACCGACGGCAGCGTGCCGACGGCGCCGAAGGCAGGCAGCGACGAGACGTCGCCCTGGACCGACTGGGTGACGAACGGCGACTGCGAGGGCAGCGACGTCACATGCCTCGTGGGCAAGGACGGCGACAATGGCGGCACGATGGGCACGCACATCGTCGACGGCGCCGGCTACGGCGGCACGCGCGGTGTGAAGGTGCACAGTGTGGCGGGGGCCCCACAGGACTACACTTCGCAGTTCTTCGTCTATACCCCCGACCACATCTGGAACGCCGGCGACAGATACCGCTTCCATATGCGCATACGCGCCGACCGCGCATGCCACATCTCGGCACAGTCGCACCGCACGCCGGGCAGCTACATCCACTGGCAGATGCTCGACGGCGGGTATGACATCACCACCCAGTGGCAAGAGATCAGCTACGAGGGAACCATCACCAACGAGCAGGCCGGCCAGCAGGGCGGATGGTGGGGGCAGACGACGCCCTCGGAGCTGCAGACCATCGCCTTCAACCTGAACGAGTCGAAGTCGGCCGACAACAACTTCTACATCGACGACGTGTCGTGGGAGTCGTACAGCGGCGAGGGACAGACGACTGAGACCAGCAGGAAGAGCCTGGACGGACTGTTCACCGCAGAGCAGACGACGAACTACACCTTCCGCCTCTACCAGGACGGCTACCTGCCCAGCGTGCCCGTCACGCGCAGCTTCATCAAGAACGCCAACCGCTACACCCTGCCTGTCATCTCGATCGTCGGCGACAAGAAGCATTTCAACGACCCAAAGATTGGCTTCGACTGCGACGGCGACGGCACCAACGGCCGCACGGGCAACGGGCAGGACTATCCCCGCAACTACAACATGGACTGGGACCGCCCGGTGAACTTCAGCTATATCAACGCGGAGGGTGAGATGCTCTTCAACCAGGACGTCAACATCAGCGTCTCAGGAGGATGGACACGATCGCAGCGCTACCGCTCGTTCAAGCTGAAGTCGAACAAGGTGTTCGACGGTAAAAACCGCTTCGACTTCGCCTTCTTCCCGCAGAAGCCCTACATACGCAGCAAGACCATCCTGCTGCGCAACGGTGGCAACGACTTCTGGACGCACAACGCACGATTCATGGACCCCGCCCTCGAGACCATCATACAGCGGTCGGGCATCGACCTCGACGTACAGTCGTACGTGCCCATCGTGGAGTATGTCAACGGCGAACTGCGTGGCATACTGAACATGCGCGAGCCCAACAACGACAAGTTCGCCTATGCCAACTGGGGATATGACGACGACGAGCTCGACGCCTTCGAGAACATGAAGATGAAGAACGGCACCGACGAGGTCATCAACCGCATCTTCGAGCTCGGACGACACATCAACGACAAGGGTGCCTACGACGAGCTGACGACACTGCTCGACATCGACGAGTTCACAAACTACATGGCCGTCACGATGTTCCTCGACAACGACGACTGGCCCAACAACAACATCAAGGCCTACCGCAGCCAGCACGACGGACGATACCGATTCATCAGCTTCGACCTCGACTATGCCTTTGCGCTGCGTAACTTCAACCGCCACAACGACGACCCGTTCGCATACTTCGCCGACTTCAAGGATGCCACCACTGTCAACGGCGAGGGCAACACGAACCGCGAAATCGTACGACTGCTGTTCAACCTGCTCGAACACGACGGCTACCGCCGGAAGTTCATCGACACCTTCTCCATCATTGCCGGCAGCGTGTTCGAGCCTACACGTGCCAACAACATCGTCGACGAGCTGCTAGGCAACGTGGAGCCCATGGCACAGCTGATGATGCAGACGGGCATCCGCGACGGCCACGACCCCGGACGAGCCGCCAGCACTATCAAGAACAAGCTGCGCGGACGGTCGCAAAAAATGGCAGGCCACATGAAGAACTTCTCCTACCTGAAACTCTCCGGCACCAGCGCACAGAGTGTCACCCTGAAGAGCGATACCGAGGGGGCATGCCTCTACATCAACGGGCTGCAGGTGCCCTATGGCGACTTCCAAGGCCACCTCTTCGCTCCCGTCACCCTGCATGCGCAGGCACCCACGGGCTATGCCTTCGCAGGCTGGAAGCAGGGCAACAGCATCATCTCTACCGACGAGAGCCTGCAGCTTCCCGAGGGCAGCTCGGTGACGCTGACAGCCACGTTCAAGATGGTCAGCGAGGAACAGCTGCTAGAGAAGGGCATCACGCCTGTCAGAGTGAACGAGGTGAGCGCCGCCAACGACATCTTCGTCAACGACTACTTCAGCCGCAACGACTGGGTGGAGCTCTATAACACCACCGACGACCCCATCGACGTGGAGGGCATGTACCTCAGCGACAACCCGAACAAACCGCTGAAATACCGCATCACCCGAGGCCAGACGAAGGCTGAGACCGTAATCCCTGCCCACGGGCACCTCATCGTCTGGTGCGACAAGCTCGAGCCGCTGTCGCAGCTGCACGCATCGTTCAAACTGGCTGCAGAGGGGGGCGACGTCATTCTCACCGCTGCCGACGAGACATGGAGCGACCGACTGACCTACACCTTCCTGAAGGGCGACCAGACAGCGGGACGTTATCCCGACGGCTATGGCAGTGTCTACGTGATGAACGTGCCGACCATCGCTAAGAGCAACATCACGTCGAGCTACCTCGTGGCTATCGAGCAGGCAGACGAGACGGGCATCAGCGATCTAGCCATCGTGACTGCTGAGCTAACGGCCGGCATGGCCGACGGACAGCTTGTCGTCCGTGGCGCAGAGGATGCTGATGTCGACATCCGCATCGTCAACATCGCCGGACAGCCTGTCGGCAACCACGTCCTGCACCTCACGAACGGATTTGCCGAGCTGTCGCTGGACAAGCTGCACAGCGGCATCTACATCATCACCGCCTCCGACCGGCTGGGACATCAGGCAAGCCTGAAACTCAGGAAATAGCAGATATTATCAGGTACAGAAAAAGCGGAAGGACACTGGCTCCAAGAGAGCAATGCAGTGTCCTTCCGTTTTTTTTTCCAGGGCCTGTTGCCACAAGGCTGCCTATTTCGGCTCAATCACCCGATAGTGACCGCTGAGATGCATGAAGGCAAAGAGGCGGAGCAGACCGTCGTAGTAGGCATCGAAATAGCCGTCGTCGAAAGGCACATGACGGGCATTCCACAGCTGCTCAACAAACTCGCGAGACTTCGCATGCTGGCACATCAGCGAGGCGGCAGCCGACGTGGCCACCAGGCCGATGCTGTGGCGCAACTTGCGGAAGCCGCCTGCCTGCAGGATCTCGTTCTCCTCGGGCAGGCTGCCGTCGACGCGATACTGATCGACGAACTTGTCGACACCCTGGCCGTAGAGGAAGTTCTGGATGCGCTCGCCGTAGCCGCGCTGCCACTCACGGTCGGCACCGCTCCAGCAGTAGTCGAGCGTGATGTTCATAGGCACACGCCACGAGTCGTAGCGGAAGTTATTGCTGGCGTTGCGACGACCGCCCCACCCTTGCATCTCCGTACCGTCATATTGGCACATATCGCCGTTCAGGCCTGTCACCGGATGCGTGGCCTTGTGGAGGAACTCACGACTCTTGCGGGCACAGTCGTACCAGTAGTCGCTGCGTCCATCGCCAGCCCATTTACCCCACACCTCGTAGAAAGCGGGAATATGGTAGGAAGGATCGGTATAGCGCTGTCCGAAGCCGTCGGGAGTGAAGGTAATCAGGCGTGTCTCAGGGTCGATGAGGAACATCTTCTGCTTCGTCGGCTGCCCCTGCTGGCCTTGCTGCTGCTGACCACCGAAGCCACCGAAGCCGCCGAAGGGTCGTGCCGGTGCATCATACTCTCGCGGCATGGTGCAGTCGAGGATGCGGCGTGCCTCAGCCTTGTAGTTGATGCCGGTGTCGTCGCCCCAGCGGTTGGAGGCGAAGATGAGCGAGGTGATGAAGTACAGCTCGCCGTCGCTGGCAGCACCGTCGCTGTTGTGGGTGCCGTCGGTCTTACAACTCCAGGCGAAGTAGCCCTCGCGGATGCCGTCCTGATGCTGCATGTAGCGGCGACTCCAGCGCCAGAGGCGGTCGAAGATGTCCTTCTTGTCGAGCTGCACGGCAATCATCAGACCGTAGGACATGCCCTCGGTGCGCACGTCGTGGTTCTTGATGTCGGAGATGTAGGCCATCGTGTCGCCCACCTCGAAGTAGCATTTATTGGGGCCGGTGAATACGTCGTTGAACACCTCCTGCAGCTTTGCCTCCACCTCGGCCTCGGAATGGCCCATCTCGGCGAAGAGGTTACGATACTGCTGCTGCTTGAAGGGCTCCTGCGCCATAGCCGAGACGGCTGCCAGCATCATTGTAAGGGATAGAAATAGTTTTCTCATGTCTTTATCGTCAGGTAAGAAAGAGGGGTCCTGTGTCTCACGGCACAGGACCCCCGGACCTTAGTCTTTCAGTTATCTTGCAACAATTACTTTACGATGTACTTCTTGCCATTCATGATGTAGAGGCCCTTAGCACCCTGCTGCACACGACGACCCTGCAGGTCGTAGATGGCGGCGCTGGTGGACTTGGCAGTCTGCAGATCAGAGACACCCAGGAGGTTCTCACCCAGGAACACGATGTCGAGCTCGTAGTCCCAACCGCGTCTCACATGATCTTCGGCCGGCTCGGCGTCCTCGTCCTTGATGAAGTAGATCTTGGTGGCAATGTTGGTATCGGCATTGGTGTCGACATTGATATTGAAGAGTGTGAACGGCACGACATTGCCATCGGCATTGTCCAGATCGCAGAACAGGTTGATACCATTGTCTGAATAGAGGCCCTGACCGTCGACGAAGTAGTCGAGCTCAGAAATCTCGAACGGAACGACAGTGTCATCGTCACCCTTGGCAACCACCTTGAAGCGACCGTTCATCAGCTCCTGGACACTGGAGACGCCCAGAATCTGGAGAGCATTTGTGAGGTCGACCTTCATCTCCGAGCTGACAGACATGTCGGGGCTCTTCACAGGTACGGCGCACGACACGGTGTCGCTGCCCAGCACGCGGTCGGACTCAGGCACCTCGGCCGAGTTGACGCAGTACTCGATGTTGCGGAAGTAGTAGGTGATGGGCTGATTGTTCTCAGTGGCGTTGTAGTTCCACTCGTTCAGGTTGAAGGCAATACTGGTAGTACCGGCCTGGTCGCTGCTGATCTCGCCCTCATACACATAGGTCTGCCACTCCTCGTTGGGAGTAATGCTTCCGCTGAGCATCTGCCAGTGCTTGTAGTCACCAGGCGAGTAGTGTGCCTGTGCGGAGGCAGAGGTCTCCTGCGAGGCGCGCATGTCCATCTTAAAGTGATACTTCTCACCCTTCTTGAAGACGTGGCTGCCGCCGACGAAGAGCTGCGTGGTGTAGCCCTTAAGAATCTCGACGGTGTCCGTTCCGTCCTCACGGTGCCTGGTGAAGTAAGGCACGGGCGACTTGTTCGTACCGTCGATATTGATGGTGGTGTCGCGCCACTCCTCAGCAACGGTGGTGGTCAGCGTATAGGCAGGCTGGCCGTCGATAGGATCGTTCACGATGGGACAGGGTACGGTGCCCTTGCCATCATTCTGAATGCCGGAGACGGTGAAATAAGGATTGGTGTTACGGCCGATTTTCTCGCTGAGCTTCCAAGTCCACTGGTAGACTTCCTCACCGACCTTGCCACCGCTCTTGAGCACGTTGAACCAACCCTCGAGCTCCTTCGGGGGAGTACCGTCCTTGATCTCCATGACGAAATCGTCGAGATAGAACTCCTTACCGAGGTTACGACCCGACTGGTCCATAAGGTCCAGAACGAATGAGCCGAAGTTCTCGGGCATCTCACCCTCCCAGCTGAAGTTGGTCCACTCTGTGGGCACCGCGAACTCACCGAAGGTATTGTAGCCGAGGTAGCTGCGGTTGATGTCGTGACACTGTGTGCCGAAATAGCCTGGTTCGTCGGCAGCCGTCTTGTAGCGGAACTGAATCCTCAGCATCTTGTTCTGCCCCGTCTCCTCGCTGGCCACAAGCCAGAACTGGTTGTCGTAGCGGTTGGAGGTCTGCTCCGGGCCGACACGCAGGACAATCACGTGGTTGCCCTCGTTGCCCGGCTCCTCGATGACAGTACTTGGGCCTTCGTCGACTGCCTCTGACTCAGGACGATAGTCCCTGGAATAGAAGTTGGTCAGGTCTTCGCCTTCCAGGTCGCCGTTGTTGATTACGCTCGTCCATTTTGCCTGGCCGAAAGCAGCACCGCTACTCAGCAAGGCAGCTGCAACTAAAGTAAAAATTTTCTTCATACTGCGAATGCTTTTAGTTAATAAATATGCGATTTCTGCTGCAAAATTAGGTAAAAATTGTCTTTCACCCTTTCTCTGATGTAGCACGAACTTTAATTTTTGTAACAAAATGTACTCTTGTTCAAAAAAAATGCTTATCTTTGCACTCGAATGTTACGAAAGCTAACTAAAATGCAAGACGTGAAAAAGACACTAAGCATACTGCTCATCCTCCTGGCCTGCACCAACAGCCATGCCCAGACAGGAAAGTTCTTCGACATCGAGCGACAGCTCTCCAGCAGCTT
The DNA here is from genome assembly GCA_946539475.1 of uncultured Prevotellaceae bacterium. The sequence goes on from CAMNHM010000039.1 coordinate 8,378, forward strand.
CGTCACCCAAGTATACGTCGACCGCGAGGGATTCCTATGGACGACCACGCGCGACGGCATCAACCGCTACGACGGCTACCAGTTCCGCGTCTTCAAGCGCGAGAACGAGGCCGACAGCACCCTCCACAGCAACTATGTCAACTGCATGATGCAGGACAGCCACGGCCACTTCTTCTTCGGCATGTACGGTGCGCTGCAGACATGGGACGGCAGCACCTTCCATAACGTGCGCATGCGCGACGCTGAGGGGCGCGACAGCTACTGCTATGCCACCTGCTTCCTCGAACGCAGCAACGGCGACGTACTCGCCGGCACCTCGGGACTGGGCGTGATGAAGTTCGAAGACAGCCGCAACGCCCGCCAGATAGGCGGACAGCTGGCGGCCATCCACACCGTCAACTCGATGCTCGAGGACCAGCAGGAGCGCCTATGGCTGGCGACGACAACGCACGGCCTGGTGTGCTACGACGGCACGCGGATGCATCAGTACCTCTCCGACCGCAACGACCTCATCGGCCTCTGCGAGGACCGGCAGGGACGCATCTACGTGGGCACGTCGAACGCAGGCGTCTACCAGCAGCAGGGCGATGACTTCGTGCATATTGATGGTACGCGTACATATTCCGTATCTGCACTCTACTGCGACCACGAGGGGCGCGTGCTCATCGGCTACGACGGCAACGGCGTGGCCATCTACGATCCCATGAGCCGGCAGCTCACCGACAACCCCTTCTTCAGCATGGAGGTCGACCTGTCGAAGAGCAAGGTCGTATCCTTCACCGAGGATGCCAGCTCCAACCTCTGGATAGGACTCATGCAGAAAGGCATCTTCCAGCAGCCGTCGGGCTTCCGGGGCTTCCACTACATGGGGCGCAAGCTCGGAAAGCTCAACACCATCGGCAATGCCTTCGTCATCAGCACCACCACCGACAGCCAGGGACGCACATGGGTGGGCACCGACAAGGACGGCATCTACTGCATCAGCGCCGACAAGCAGTCGGTGCGCCATCTCAGCGAGGGATACCCCTCGGTGGTGATGTCGCTGCACGAGGACCAGCAGGGCCGCATCTGGGTGGGCTCCTACCAGGAGGGCTTCGGATGGATCGACCCGCAGTCGATGGCCTACCACCGGCAGCCCTACCCCCAGGACGACCACCTCATCGTGATGGACATCCTCATCGACCGGCAGCAGCGCATGTGGATGGCCACGATGAAGCACGGCCTGATGATGATGGACCTCCGCGACGGATCCATACGCGAGTACGTCGCACACCGCGACGCCCCCAACGACCGCAGCGTCAACAGCATCGCCAACGACTATGCCTCGCAGCTGGAGCTGTCGCCCGACGGCCGCCGGCTCTATGTCTCCACGTCGATGGGACTCTGCTGCCTCGACATCGACAGCGGCAGCTGGACATCGGCATTCGGAGGCAACTGCCTGAACTACAGCAAGCCCATTCGTATCACCCGACAGATCGGCAACGAGCTGTGGGTGGGCACGAACCTGGGGCTCTTCCGCTACGACCTCAGCGGACATGAGTTGCAGTACTTCACACGCGAACAGGGACTCACCGACAACGGCATCGCCTCCATCGAGTGCGACGCCAACGGCAAGCTATGGCTCGGCACGAACCACGGACTGAACTGCCTCGACCCTGCCACGGGCAACGTGCAGACATACTACGTCGACGACGGGCTGCAGAGCAACGAGTTCGGCGACAACGCCTCCTGCCAGACTGCCGACGGCACCATCATCATGGGCGGTACGGGCGGACTGACATGGTTTCAGCCCTCAGAGATCAGCCATACACCATGGAAAGCAAACGTACAGCTGACGGGATTCTTCGTCAACGGCATGCAGGTCAACACGGCATCACTATCAGAAGGGGCCTCCATCACCGACGCACCGGTATTCGCCAGCGACCACTTCCGACTGTCCTACCACGACAACACGTTCGCCATACAGCTATCGACGCTCACCTTCGACAACCCTGAGCACACCACCTACCTCTACAGCATCAACGGAGAGCCCTACCAGCGACTGCAGCAGGGACAGAACACCATCTCCTTCTCGCACATGCCACCAGGCACCTATCACTTCCGTGTGAAGGCACAGCGCAACAACGACACGACCAGCGAGCGCACGTTCACCGTCAGCGTCGGCTACCCCTGGTATCGCACCGTCTGGGCTTACATATTCTACGCCCTGCTACTCGGAGGTGCCATTTGGGCATACCGCAACTTCCGCATCCGCAAGGAGCAGGACCACCTGCGAATGCAACAGCACATCCACGCCGAGGAGATGGCCGATGCAAAACTGAAGTTCTTCATCAACATCAGCCACGAGATACGCACGCCCATGACGCTCATCGTCACACCGCTGCTGTCGCTCATCAAGCAGGAGACCGACCCGCAGCGCCGCTCCACCTACCAGACCATCAAGCGTAATGCCGACCGCATACTGGGACTTATCAACCAGATGATGGACCTCCGCAAGATCGACAAGGGACAGATGCAGATGCACATGTCGCAGACCGACCTCGTCGGGTTCGTCAACGATGTCTACACACTCTTCGAGCAGCAGGCCACAGCCAAGCAGATCAGCCTCAGCATGAAAGCCGATGCCGACGAGCTGCCCGTATGGATCGACCGCCGAAACTTCGACAAGGTCATCGTCAACCTGCTCTCCAACGCCTTTAAGTTCACACCTGCAGGCGGCAAGATCGACATCGACATCACACACGACGCCGAGCATGCCACCATCGCCATCAGCGACAACGGCGAGAAGATACCCGCCGACCAGCTGGAACGCATCTTCGAACGCTTCTACCAGAGCCCGACGAAGGCCAACGACCGAAACACCGGCACGGGCATCGGACTCGACCTCACACGATCGCTCGTAGAGCTGCACCACGGCACCATCAGCGCATGCAACCTCGACCGCGGATGCCAGTTCACCGTCACCATACCACTCGGCAACAGCCACCTGCAACCCGACGAGCTGGCACCGGTCGACGACGACAAGGACACCACCGCAGCCGCCGACACCATGCAAGACCTCAACATCGACGACGACGCGCCCGACAGCCCAGCCGACATCACCCCCGACCCGCAACGGCCGGCAGGGGCCAAGCGTATCATCGTCATCGCAGAGGACGACGACGAGATACGACAGTACCTCGCCAACGAGCTTGCACCGGACTACGACGTGCGGCCATGCAACAACGGCCGTGAAGCACTCGCCGAGGTATACCGCGCACAGCCCGACATCGTGCTGAGCGACATCATGATGCCCGAGATGGACGGCAACACCCTCTGCCAGAAGATCAAGGTGAACACCGCCACCAACCACATACCCGTCATCCTGCTCACCGCCAAGAGCCGCGACGAGGACCGCCTCGAGGGCTTGTCCACCGGTGCCGACGCCTACCTCGTAAAACCCTTCAACATCGACATCCTGCGACGCACCATCGTCAACCTCATCAACACCCATCAGCTGCTGCGCCTGAAGTACGGACGCAACGACCAGCTGGAGGAGCAGCTCAAGGAGGTGGAGCATCCCAAGTCGCCCGACGAGAAACTACTCGAGCGCGTGATGAACAGCATCAACCGACACCTCGACGACTCCGACCTCTCCATCGACATGATTGCCGACGAGGTGGGCATCAGCCGTGTACACCTGCACCGCAAGATGAAGGAGCTGACCGGACAGACGCCGCACGACTTCATCCGAAACATCCGCCTGAAACGTGCCGCCACGCTGCTCGCAGGCCACGGCATGAACGTCACCGAGGTGATGTACGCCTGCGGATTCTCCAACGCCACCAGTTTCTCCACCATCTTCAAGCGCTTCTACGGCATGTCGCCACGCGACTACATGCGGGAGCATGACAAGAGATGAGGGATGAGTTTACAAGAAGAACGAGCCACAGCCAGAGGGCACCTCGCTCACCGTCGACCCACGCAACGGATACATCCGCTACCAGGCGCAACACGACCATGACGACAACCCGTACACCTTCGATCTGCCCAGACAGGGCAAGGACCTTATCATCAACAGCTACCAAGGCAACAACAAGACAAAGTCCATCAACAAGTGGAACGACAACGCATTCAGAGAGTGAATCCTCAGCTACACTCTTGCTAAACTATGTCTGCACTCTTACTGAGTGATACCACCCATCGTTGACCATGATTATTTGTTTGTTGTCGCGGCGGCTCATCAGGATAGGGGTGAAGGCTCATCAGGATAGGGGTGAAGGCCCATCAGGATAGGGGTGAAGGCTCATCAGGATAGGGGTGAAGGTATTGGCGGATTTTATTGGCGGATTTCTGTCGGTTGTCGGAGCTACCATATATATAGGTAGCTCCGACCGACCGACAAATAATCTTTTCGCGGCCACAAGGCAAAATCGAGATTGTTGGAGGCAGAATACAAAGAAAACGAGATTTTCCTTTGCATTTTGCCACTTTTTCACTAACTTTGCAGCAGAGATTTAACACAGTAAACACTAGAAACCTTTAAAACCGATGACAACAATGGCTTTACACATCGACGAAGAGGCTGCCCGCTGTCTGCTATGCACAGACGCGCCCTGCAGCCAGGCATGCCAGCATGGCGACCCTGCCCGGGCCATCCGGGCCATCCGCTTCGGCAACGGAGCACTGGCAGGACAATGGGTTGCCGACTGTAGTGACGAGGAGCTGGAGGCTGCTGAGAAGGCCTGCATCCACTACGACCGGCCTATCAGGATCAAGGAGCTGCTACGGCCGACCGGCTCCGGCGAAAAGACCGACGGCGATGGCAGCTGCAGCAAGTCGGGCAGCGACGGGCAGCATCCCTCGCTCGCCATCACCTTCTGCGGCATCCGCTGCGAGAATCCCTTCTTCCTGGCCTCATCGGCCATCTGCACCAACTACGAAATGGTGGCACGGGCCTTCGATGCCGGATGGGCAGGCGTGTTCTACAAGACCATCTGCAAAGAGGAGATACGCGAGGTATCGCCACGCTTCGATGCCGTCGGCGAGAAAAAGCAGGGCGACTTCTTCGGCTTCCGCAACATGGAACAGCTATCTGAGAACCCCGAGTGGATGGACTTCGACATCCTGCGCCGGCTGAAGCGCGACTACCCCGGGAAGGTGGTCGTGGCATCGATCATGGGGCAGACCGAGGAGCAGTGGATAGAACTGGCGAAGAAAGCCCAGGAAGCTGGCTGCGACGCTGTGGAGCTGAACTTCTCATGCCCACAGATGCGCCTTGCCGGCATGGGCAGCGACGTAGGGCAGAACCCTGAGCTGGTGACATTCTACACGGCCTACGTCAAGCGCAGCGTCAGCATTCCCGTCATCCCGAAGATGACGCCCAACATCACACAGATCAACCAGCCCGCCATGGGAGCATACTTCGCCGGTGCCGATGCCATCTCAGCCATCAACACCATCAAGAGCGTCACGATGTCGCCGGAGGCAAAGGTGACCGATCGGTTCACCGTCTCGGGCTACTCTGGGCGCGCCGTGAAGCCGATAGCCCTGCGCTACATCTACGAGATGGCCTCGAACCCGATCATGAAAAAGGTGGAGTACAGCGGCATCGGAGGCATCGAGACGTGGCACGACGCCCTGGAGTTCATCCAGCTGGGCTGCCGCAACGTCCAGGTGTGCACGGCCGTCATGCAGTACGGCTACCGCATCATCGACGACCTGACACTCGGCCTCGAGCACTACATGGCCTTACGGGGCATCGACAACCTCGAGACACTCGTCGGCGAGCAGCTACAGAACTTCTCGCTGCCTTCCGACCTAGACCGCGAGACGATCGTCTACCCCATGATCGACCGCGACAAGTGCATCGGCTGTGGTCGCTGCTACACGTCATGCATGGACGGCGGCCATCAGGCTATCAGCTTCGACAGCGCCACACGCCAGCCGCGCCTCGTCGGTGCGCGCTGTGTGGGCTGCCACCTCTGCCGCCTCGTATGCCCCACGGGAGCCATCGGACTGTCGAAGCGTGTCAGCAAGAAGAGATAGGCTGGAGGCAGCAGCCCGCAACACTATTCGGGGAAGGTGAAGGGCACCATCTCCACGCCGATGCCATAGATAGTGCGGAAGTCGTCGCGCATGGAGATGACGTGGTAGCCAGCGTCGCGCCATTTCTGAGCCAGCGAGAGGGCCTTCTCACGGTTGGCATGGTCGCGGGCGTCGTCGTCGGCCACGAGCATGAAGGCTGCCGAGCGGTAGCTGTTGCTCAAGCAGTAGTTGTGCATGGCAGCGTCGCCGCCACTGTTACCAAACGACAGCACGGGCCGTTTGCCGATCTCCTGTGAGATCTGGAGCACCTTGTTGGTCTTGAGGTTCTTGACGATCAGCTCGTCGGTGCGGATAAGGTCTTCCTCCTTACCCATCGTGTAGTTCACGCCGGCCTCCTCGTCCTGCTTGCTCGACTTCAGACGCACGTCCATGCCGATGACACGGTTGGGGTCGATGCCAAGGGGCTCCACCAGGGCGCGGCAGATGAAGCGGTCGGAGCCGGAGACGACATAAAAAGTGAAATCGTTAGCCTTCAGATAGTTGAACACCTCACGCATAGGCTGATAGACTGCCTCACCGTAGGTCATGCCCTTGAAGCCGTTGGCCGGGAAGGCGGCATAGGCCTTGACATAGCGGTCGAACTCGGCAAGCGTCATGCCGGCATAGGCCTTGGCAGCCGCCTGGGCATGGATCATGTCGAAATGGTCGGGTAGCGCCTTTCCGTGGCGCACGAAGTCGCGTATGTCCTGTGCAGCCTGCCGCACGTCGTCGGGAGCCTTGTCACGATAGGAGGCATCGTCGAGGGCGCGGTATTCCAGGAGGTTATACTCGAAATAGGTGGGATAGAGCTCCCCGACGAAGGTGCCGTCCATGTCGAAGGTAGCGATGCGGTCCTCGACCTTGATGTAGTTGGGCGACTGCGGGTTGGTCACGTCCTCGACATACTCCTTCAGGGCCGTCAACGCCTCGCAGCTGTTCCACGACGTGAAATACTCCCGTTTGGCGGATGCGTCGTCGTCGTTGTCGCCGCACGACGTCAGCACCGGGCTGCAGATGATCAGGATGGCAGCCAGCATCCAAGTAAGGTTCTTTTTCTTGAACATTTCTTTATGCATTAGTCTTAAAGTTATAGTACAGCGGGGAATATTTACATATTCTCGCCGCAAAGTTACAAAGAAATCTGCGAACCGCCAAACGATTCGCAGATTATTCGCAGCCGTATGATGACAGACGCTTTCACTTCTGCCGTCCTTGCCGATTTAGCGTCCGTCGTCGCCATTGGTGCCCAGGGGCAGGCCTGCTGGGTTGCTCACGACGGTCTTGATGCCTCCTGTGGCCAGACGGCATCGCCTATCGGGCCCTGCTCATCGCTGAGAAAGCACACATGACGGAGGCTACGCGCCAACTCATCGACAGTCTGCGACGGGAGGGCATCACGATTGCCCATACTGCAGAGGGCATTCCACGCCCACTCGCCATCGAGCAGGGCGACAGCGCCGTGGTGCATACCCACCGCCGCACAGCCGACGACGAGCTTTTCTATCTGGCCAATAAGGAAGACCGGCCCGTCAGCATCCGTTTCCGCCTTGCTGACACCCCTCGACGGCTGACCCTATGGGACAATGCCGTCGGCACCCGGCGCACGCTACGCCCGAGTGCCGACGGCACGTTCTCGCTGACGCTACGCCCCACAGCGTCGGTATTCGTAAGCTATCAGCGGCAATAATCGGTGCTAATAATCCACCGTCACCTGCCAGCCTAGTCCTCCGGAGTATAGCCGGCAATACGAGCCATGGCAGGAGCAATCTCGATATTGTCGATACGCCCCTGGAACACCTCTGTGCCCGGACCGATGGCATAGACGGGGACATAGCCATTGCTGTGTCCGCCACTGGCCCAGCTGATGAGGGCCGCCTCGCTCAGCAGTTGCTTGTAGGTGTCGCAGAGGTCGCCGATGCGGTCGTCGACCTTGGCATTGTTGTTGATGGCCTTTAGCACGTCCTCCCAGCTACGGTCGATGCGCTGCTGCTGCCGCTGGTTCACCTCGATGGGGCCGCCCAACCCGAGCAATGCCGTCACCTGCTTGTCGACCGACTCGCGCGTGAACCGTTTCGGGTTCTTCTTATACTGCTCGCGGAAAAGGCGCTTCAGCTCGTCGATGGTGCACGTCTGGTACTTCAGCAGGTCGGTGTGCAGCTCGTAAGGGCCACGGCCCATGACGAGGCCACCGGTCTCGTGGTCGGCCGTGATGACGATGATGGTCTCGTCGGGATGCTGCTCATAGAACTCATAAGCCACGCGCACGGCACGGTCCATATCGAGCACCTCGCTGATGGCGCTGCCGATATCGTTGCGATGACAGGCATAGTCGATCATGCCACCCTCGATCTGGAAGAAGAAGCCGTTCTTCTGCTTCGACGTCAGGTAGTTGATGCCGGCACGCGTGATCTGCTCCAGCGTCAGGTCGTTCTTATCGCAATCCAGGGCAAAGGGGATATGGTCGCTACCCCACTTCTCGTTCTGGGCGTCGCTCTGGAAGAGAATCAGCTTGTCGGCCTTCCGCCCTTTCTTCTGATACTCCTTATAGCCGCCCGTGAGGATGGTGTAGCCAGCCGCCCGGGCCTGCTCACGCAGTGAGGGCTCGCCCTCCTTGGTGTTCGGCTTGTGGAAGTCGCAGCCGGCGAAGAAGTCGAAGCCGCTACGGCAAAGATCCTGGCCGAGCTCCCAGTACATATTGCGATGCCGCTGATGACCGTAGAACGAGGCTGGCGTGGCGTGGTTGACAGCCACGTTGGTGGCCACACCCACGGCTGCTCCTGCCTTCTGCGCCCAGACGGCAATGCTCGTGCAGGGTGTCTCCAGATCCTCGAGCACGCCGATGGCGTTGTTCTTTGTCTTCTTGCCCGTGGCCAGTGCCGTCCCGCCAGCTGCCGAGTCGGTCACGCCATTGGTAGCCGAATAGGTGTTGACCATTCCTACCACTGGGAAGCTTGACATCAGGATGGGCTCAAAGCCAATCTTACCCTTCAGGGCTGCCAGATAGGTCTCCGTGACATTGATCTGGTTGACGCCCATACCGTCGCCAATAAAATAGAACACGTACTTCACCTGCCCCTGTGCCGATGCCACGATGGCCAGCATAAGGGTCAGGAGTGTCAAACAAGCTTTTTTCATAACATATTATACTTTGATGATTGATGCCTTTGATACGGGGTGCGAGGAGCAAAGCCCGAGCCTGGCGCTCATCGCTCCAGCTCACCGGGATTCTCCGACAGTCCCTTCTCGCTGAGGATCTGGACGCTGGTGGCAGGCCCGAGGTGCTGCCAGTCGTTGACGACCCACACCACCTGCTTGTCGGGCGTGACCTCCACGAGCTGCGGCCCCTTTCCGCCGTCGCCGCGCGAGCAGAGAATCGTATTGCCATTCTGCAGGCGGCAGACGCTCTGACAGTCGTGCAGCCGATATTGCTCTGGCAGCTCGTCGAGGCTGACTTGCCAGACGATGCTATCGTTCCTGTCGACTTCGATGGTTCGGCGTTCACGCTCGAGGGTGATGAGCGTATTGCCATTCTGCAGACGGATGGCCGCCCAGGGCTGATGCACGTCGAACTGCCGTACGATGCTCATGTCGTCGAGCGAATACTCCACCACCTTATGCTCGGAGATATGGCTGACCAGCACGGTGTTATCCGTCGTAATGCGCATACGTCGGCTCTGTCCGTGAACCCTCTCCACATCGAAGGGTATCTCCTTCTCCCAGATGATCTTGCCCGTGTTGTGGTTGAAGCGCACGAGACGTGCGGGGAAGGCACTGACCAGCATCACCGCCTCGTCGTCGCCGACAGGCTGGATGGTGTGGATCTCCTCACCCTCCTTACAGTCGTAGCGCCATGTCTGACGTTTGTCGGGAGTAACCTTCGCCGCCCACGACATGCGCGTGAAGAGCAGGTCGCCATTCTTGAGCATCCAGATGTCGTCGAGTTCCCAGCCACGGCCAGTGTCGTACTTCCACACCACCTTGCCATCGTTGACGATGAGAATACGGTTGTAGCCCTCACCGATGTAGATCATGGGATGGCGAGCCAGACCGCCGCCCGGCAGGGAGGGATCCTGCGTGACGCTGTCGGCCATCCACTTGAACGGGCCTCCGAGGTTAAGGTCCTCGTCGGGGCCTGTCTCTGGCACGTTGTCGGCCGTGAAGAGTGGAAGCAGCTCGGCCAGCGACTTCACTTCCGTGGCAGGCTTTTGTGCCTGGCACGCTGCTAACGAGAGGGCCAGCGCGACGATGGCTGCTGCTCCCAGTCCTTGTTGAAATGTTCTTTTGTTCATGTGTAGATCAGTTTGTTTAAGATTGTTGTTTGGATTGATTCTGCAAAGGTACGAAAAAAAAGCAGAAACGACAAATGATAGAGAGAAAAACAGCTTGTTGCAGACAATAATTCTGCAAAAACACCTCCCCACCTCCCTAAAACGCTCAAAACGCCTTTATATAAGGGCATTCTCAGAAGGGAGGTGTTTCGAGACACCTCCCTAACACCTCCCTTTACTACTCACCACCATCAGAGGGAGGTCTTAGGGAGGTGTTTGCGCAACACCTCCCTTCGCGAAACGCCCGTCTGCAAAGGCATTTCCGGCGAATTAGGGAGGAGGGGAGGTCTTTTCGTAAAAACGATTAAAGACAACATATACAACTTTGGACAACAGGCTGAGCACAGAAAAAGTTGTTCTTGTTGTTCTTGTTGTCTTCTTAAAAAGGCATGCAGGTTTCGCCCGGCTCCCACGTCAGGAACAGCCCGCTAGTATGGCACTAGCAAGCTGCTCGTTCGGCACTAGCGGGCTGTCCGTTCGGCACTAGCCGCCCCCTCCGTCCCATACTAGCGGCTCCTCCGCTCGGCACTAGCAGCCAGAGACAGTGCCTCCAACGGCATCGGAAGCACCCTCCGACGGCATCGGAAGCGCCCTCCAACGGCATAGGAAGGAAGTGGACATGAAAAAACCGCTGAGCACTGACGTTTCAGATGCTTAGCGGAGTTGGAAGTTGGGGTACCCGGACTCGAACCAGGAAAGGCAGGACCAGAATCTGCAGTGT
>CAMNHM010000040.1 GCA_946539475.1 uncultured Prevotellaceae bacterium
TCGCGACCAAAACCACACAACTCGGATTATTTGATTTCCGCTCCTTCCTTAATATTGGCATGTTGTTGACAGCATATCATGAAAAGAATAGCAGGACGTATCTCTCGCGCCCTCATCCACATCCTCCCAGTCGGTAACTACAAGAACTTACGGAAGAAGTCGAGGACTCGCTGCTGCACCTTCAGTCCACAGCTGTGGGAGATGTCCCACAGCTCTGTCTGCAGGCGGTCGTCGGCATGCTGGCTGCTCCACGTGTCGTGCATGGTGCGGAAAGCCTTTTCCACGCCAGCGACAGGGAATAGCTTGTCCTGTCGGCCGTTGATAAAGAGCATGGCCTTCGGACAGGCGATGCTCGCCACGTGAGGATAGTCCATCCATCGGCGCAGGCCAGGGAAGCAGTTGGCGAAGCCTCCGTTCTCGGTGCGACTGTAGCGGAAGCTCATCTGCTCGTCGGTGGTGACCATCCAGCAGACGGCGGCGGCGGCCTTCACCCGGTCGGAGAGTGCCGCCAGCATCCATGCGCGATAGGCTCCCATCGACCATCCTGTGCATCCGATACGGCTGGCGTCGACCTCCGGCAGCGAGGCGAGATACTCTGTGGCAGCAATGTCGTCGTAGGTCATATAGGCCGACAGGTCGATGCCGTACATCATCATGTTGCCAGCAATCATGTCGTAACGCTCACGCAACGGCCCCTCTTTCTGTCCGCGCTCGCCCCACATGGGTGCATCGGTGGCCAGGACGACGTAGCCAGCCCTAGCGAGGTAGTCGCCAAGGAACTGTCCCTCGTAGCCTGCGAGCCACTGCTGGGCATCGCTGACGACGAGCGAGTCCTCACAGGCCAGCGGCCGCACCACCTTCTCCTTGCCGATGAAGAGGTGGGCGCCGTGGTCGTGGAGCACGTTGACGGCAGGGAAGGGCCCGGGGCCATCGGGTATGAGCAGATAGGCCGGCACACTGTAGTAGCGCGACAATCGGATGTCGATCTTACGGGCCTTGTATCCCTCTCGCTGCTCTTCGAAGAGCAGCCGGGCCTCGTAGCCGCCGGATGGTGGTGGAGGCGGTGGCGTGAGCATACAGTCGAACACCTTCTGCCGCGCCACTCTCCGCCACTCGTCGAAATCGGCGATAGGGCTGTTGCCCCAAGCCATCGGATAGGAGAGGTCGGCCAGCAGCGAGTCGGCATAGACGGGCAGGTTGCGCATGAACTCATAGCGCTGGCGCTGCTGTGCCACGACCGTCAATGTGGCGGTCGTGGCGAGGCAGAACAATAGGGATAGTCGCTTGAGCATGGACAAAAGTGTTACCTGACGATGACGTTAAACATCTTCGTTCCCACCCGTACCAGATACTGTCCGCTGACGATGGGAACTATGGTCTTGGCGGATGTTGTCTGACTGCTATAGACGGTCTGTCCCTTGATATTGTAGACGATGACCGGCATGTCTTTGCCACCAGCAATCTCTATACAGCCTGCACGGCCTGCGACAACCGGCTGCAGGGTTTCTGACTGCTGGTCGTCGACAGCATTGATGACGGCCACAGGAGCGGCATTGCTCAGCGGCGACTCACCCTCGTCGTAGAGAGCTGTCACGTGGTAGGTATGGAGGCCTGTGGTGAGCGACGTAACGGGGTGGTCGAAGGTCGTGGCAGATGCGCCTACCGTGCCGACGAGTTCGCCGTCGCAATAGATATTGTAGCCCTTAAGCGTTAGCTGACGGCCTTCGTAGCTGATGTCGTCGAGCATGAAGATGCCGCCATACTGCGACGTGCAGTGGATGGCAAAATACTTTGCTCCTGCAGGCAGGTTGACACGGAATCGGCCGAAGTAGTTCTTAGGAGCCTCGTAGGTGTCGATCCTATTGTCGGCCACGAAGTCGACCACCTGGTTGCCACCGGTGGAATAGAGCACCTCGAACTTCTCGTTCATCGTGCCGGCAAGGCTCTCGGCATAGATGGTAATGGTCTGCTCAGCCCCCGACAGCTCGGGCGATACAAGCCAGTCGTTGTTGTGGTTGCCAGGCGCATCATTGGCCTTGAAGCAAGCGAGGAACTGGGTGCCGTTGTTTGCCTCGAACTGCGGGTTCTGCTTCATCTGTGCGGCAGTGACGCCAGCCTCGGTGAAGTTGAAGGTCATATAGGCCTGCGGGGCGTTCATACCCGGCCACCACAGTCCGTTGATGCCGGCTGTCGGAGCCTTGTCCATGTCGATGTTACCCCACCCGCCGAAAGTGGTCTGGAACGACTCGTAGCCCTCGAAGCCCTCATTGACGAGGTTACGGCCCTCGACGGGCGTCCATACTAGCGTGTTCACGTTGTCGTTGGCTGTAGCGGCAAGCATGCCGACGGCCTCGAGCTGCGAGGGTACGATCAGGAGCGGCTGCTCACCAGTATTGTTATCATCCTCATCGAGGTCGTAGTCGTAGCTGACGACTGCCCACAGCTTCGACTGTTCGGGGTCGGTGGCGCGGGTGACATAGCTGTACTCATAGTGGGCGCGGTCGAAGGGTGCAAGTCCCTGAGCATCGGCAACGCTCTTCACGCAGTTGCCGTTGACGAAGAAGTCGACTTTGTAGCCTTTGGCCTGCTGCTCCCCGACATTATGGACAGTGACTCCCAGGCGGGCGGGCTGTCCGGCAGTGGTACGACCTTGCATCTCGGGATAGGCAGCCAGGTCGTATGGATTGACGTTACGCACGTTGACATCATCGATGACGATCAGTCGCAGGCGCGGGTCGTTGAGTTCGGCCACGAACGTCGTAGTAATATACTTCGCATCCTTGTAGGCTGAGAGGTCGACGGCATAGGTAACGAAGTCCTCTACCTTCTGATCAGCATAGTTGACGCTGAGCACAGTGTCGGCCTCTGCCTCGCCATTCTTCTGAATGACCACACGAAGGACGTTCTTCGTGCCGGGGTCGCCGAAGGCTGAGAAGACGAGCTTCGGCGTGACAGCCCCGGCGAGCGATATCTTGCCCGAGGTAAGCATGGCCACCACTCCGGCGCGCTCGCTCTCGACAGCCGTCACGCAGTCGTCGCCGTCGCTCGACATACCAGTGTACATACGCCAGGAAGTGGAGCCGTCGGTGGAGCGCGTTCCCCAGATACCTTTCAGGCCGCTAATGTGGAAGCCCTCCATAAAGGGCAGGGTGTATGGTGCTCCATAGACAAGTGGCGCAGCCATTGCTGCCGGCGACTCGCCCAGCTCGTTCTCAGCCGAGACACCATAGAAGGTCTGCCCCTGAGTTCCTGTCTGCGGGATGCCGGTGACGGTATAGTTCATGTCGGTGATGCCGTCCTTGATCTTCTCCAGGGCATTGTTCACTACGCCATAGACGTTATAGGTGAGCTCATCGGGGGCAATGTAGCCGCCATTCTGTCCTCCGGCAGGAGCATGCCAAGTAAGTGTGGCAGTGCCGTCGAGACGGTCGGCCAGGGCAACGTCGACAGGTGCCGTAGGAGCATCAGTACCCACATAGACGGTGGCCGTGGCGGTGAGGCCAGCACCTGCCTCGTTGTAGGCAGTGACGCTATAGACGGACTCGCCATTGACGGCATCCTCATCGACATAGCTATAGTGTTTTCCTGGCTCTACGTCAGTAAGCGTAGCGACAGTCGTCTCTCCCCGTGTGATGACGATGCGGGTGAGCTTGTCGAGCAGCGAGCCGTCGTTAGCCACCGTAGGAGCGTCGAAGTCGACAGTCACCACGAGGTCACCCTCGTCGCCGGCAGTAAGCCGGAGGTTCTTCACACTGTCGGGCGTGATGAGCAGCTGTCCGGCCGAGACCACGATGTCGTCAATCATCAAGGCATTTTGCATCGCGGGACTGGCAGAATGGAATCCGAAGTGATAGTCACCGGTTTTCATCACCTTGATCTCGCCTTTCATCTCCATCTGCGACTGCAGGTTGCTGGTGGCGACCTCCGTCTCGGGAATCACCTCGACATAGGAAGTGGGGTCGAGTCCCTCTCCACAGGCCACGCTGAGGCGCTCCTTGTAGGCCTTGGCAATACTGTTAGCCTTGAACGAAATCTCGTAGGCCACTCCTTCGACGAGATGAATGGCTGGGGTGAGCGCCCAGTCATCGGCAGCAGTATATTTGGAATAGTCGTAGCGCATACGGCCGCCGGTGGAGCCGAAGTGCACGAAGTCCCATGTCTTGCCGTCGGCGTTTTGATCGATGATAGTGTAAGCGGTGCCTGCATCGGCATCCTCAAAGTCGTCGGTGAAAGGCACGTCATAAGCGTCGCCATACCTGACGATGTTCGACGTTCCGCTGACGCCCTCCTCCTCACCACGGAAGGGCACCACACGATAGTAGAAGCCGTTGTTTTTCATGCCGGCGAGTGACTCGCTGAAGGTAGTTGCACTGATAGCCGAGGCTACCTTCACGGCTCCGGGATGGCGGAACACGTCGTAGGTCAGGGCATCATTGACAAATCCGCCCTTAGCGCCGATATTTCCTTGCCATGAGAGGCTTGCCAGACCTGTGTTCTCGTCGAGCGTCAGTTGTACGTTAGTAGCAGCGGGAGTATCCTGCCCAATCCATCCTAAGGCGACATTACGGTGACCTTCGTTGCCGTTTTGGCTGAGCACCACCACTACCTTCTGTCGTCCCTCGCTCTTGGGGTTTACCACCTTAGCCACATACTGGCCGGGACTGGCATCGCCTTCGACAGCATTGGCATCGTCGTCGTTGAACGTAAGCACATAGTGCACCTGCCCGGTCATCTCAGCTCCACCAATGGTAGTCGTTGGAACGGTAAAGCCGGCCAATCCCACGCCCGTGCCAACCTCAGAGGGGAAGTTAACAACCATCTGCTCGATATCGGCAGGAGCATCGTCGGAGGGCTCATACAACACGTTCAGACAGGTGTACTCTTCAGCCTCAGGGAGGTAGGCGATGAGAGTGGTATGGCCCGTGTTGACATCAACCTCGCAGAGTCTTCCAAACATCTCCTCGGTGTCCTCGTCGATCTCGGTGCAGACCATGTAGAGGCGGTCGGTGCGGCGGTCGAAGGTCATGCTCTCGAAGACACTGTAGAAGGGGAAGTCGAGCGTTCCGATATAGGTCAGGCGACCATTCTGCTTGTCGACGGAACAGAAGCTGCCAGCCTCTGTGACACCATACATCTGGCCCTTGCTGTCGATAGCTAGCATCACCACGAGAGAGTCGCTACTGGTAATGATCTCACGGCTGATGTTCTCGTAGTCAAGCTTCAGGAAGACATAGTTGCCGGAACCCTCTTCCTTCCATCCGTAGCAGATGCCGGTGGTGGGGTCGTAGTCAGCAGCCTTCACGATAAGGCTGCTGGCATTCAGACGGGTGCCATGCTGTCCTGTGGGTTCCCAGGTGTCAGCATCCCACTCGGCATAGGTCCAGTTGCCGTTGCCGAGATAAGGCAGTTCGATAGAACCCACGCCATGCAGCTTATGGTTGTAATAGGCACCACGTCCGTTGAGGTCGCGGTCGACAGTAGCCATCACCTCACGGCGGAAGCCATTTTTCTGACTGAACTTATAGAATCCATATTCCAGGAGCATACGACCCTGATACTCGTTATACTGAAGCATACCGCTAAACGCCAAAGGCCGCTCGCCAGGAGCAAGCGGACGGACATAGCTGCGATGGCCGGGCTTCAGACGGCGCATCTTCTCCTCAGGCATTGGCAGACGGCGTCCCTCAGCCTTCAGGCGATCTACCAAGCCGTCACCAAATGACGACGTTCGGGAAGGATTGGAAACTAGGGTGGTACCGAGATTGACGATTTCGTCGTTCTGAGCACCTTTTAATACAGGACGTTGCCGCTGTGCTTGCGTATCAGTAACAGCCATCAGTAGCACAGTAGCAACCATCATGCGGATAAAGAATGGTTTTCTCATTGTTGTAACGTAGTTGGTTTAGTTGCTTATAGGGCGCAAAATTAGCAAAAGAATCGTTGAAGCCTGTATCATAGAGGGGAAATTTGGCATTGAAACGCGTTTTAATTCACGATATGGTTTCCTGTGACAATGCATCCGCTCGTTTGCTCTTGGCGACACGGATATACTCTGATGGGTTGAGTCCGGTAACGCGTTTAAAAGCAATGGCGAAGTTGCTGCGTGAGAGAATACCAACACTCTCGGCCAAAGCCTCGATGGTTAGTGTTTCGTATGCCTGTGTCTGATTGATGCGACGACAGGCTTCTTGAACGCGATAGTCACCAAGCATCGTGTGGAAGTTGACACCCAGCCGGCTATTGATAACCTGCGAGACGTCGCGCTGGCGCTCATCGATGGCATCAGCTAGTTGGTGGAGAGAGAAGTTGCTATCGCAGATGAGCGACGTATCGTTCATCGCTTGGCAAATTTTACCATAGATACGCTCAGTCTGCTCCTCGCTGAGCTGGTGGGCCATGTATTTCTGAACGCGAGTATTCTCCAGTGCTACCAGGCCTTGGGCAGTAGTCCTTTCAACTTCCCATCCTTTTCTCTCTCCTTTCCACTTTTCCCTTTCCTCCTCCCACTTCTTCCTTTCATGCTTCCAGTTTTCCCTTTCCTCTTCCCACTTCTCCCTTTCATTCTTCCAGTTTCTTCTCTCCCGAAGTAAAGCGATGATGAGCACACCCATGATGACAGCCACAATACCCAATCCCCAGACAATGAATTGCTGGAGTGGGTGGGCTGCCGACAGTGTCAGCACATTGCTTATAGTTAGTATGTGGGTGCTGGTTAGCACTTGAATCATCGCTTCCTCTTGGCTTTAGGCGGCAAAATTACTCATTTTTTGCCGATTAAGCAAGAAAAAGCGAAAAAAAATGGCTTCAACAGCTTTGTTGTAGTTACCGATGGAGTCGTACTACATCAGGAACCTACCGCACAACGACCTTTTTGCCATGTGTCACTATAAGCTTGCCTCTCCTTACATTCATAAGGGGACGCCCTTGAAGGTCATATAGCATTGGAGGCTGAGTGGACCAATGCCCTGAGAGCCGTACGTCGCCAACCTCACTAGATTCAGTGACGATAAGGTAGCCATCAACGAAGTCTACCGCTTCACTGTCGATGGTGCCTGGCAGCACATGAATGGCATATCGGCCTGGTGGCGATTGAGGAGTTGCATCGCAGAGGAGTTCTGGTGTACCATCAACATAGTCACCGATAACCTGATAGCCAAACTCCGGGTTCGCCTGACCCTGCTCGCGAATAGCATTGCGGGCTTTGATAGTGGTGCCCCACTCAGTGATGTTGTCAAACGTGGCCGACTGGAACAGGTTCCAGGGATGAGCTATGGCAAACATCGGGCGAAAACCACGTAGCACGTAGAGGTGGCAGTGCTCAAAGTCGAGCTCTCCGATGGCATCAGGCGCAACTTCAGGCAGTTGACGCATTGTCAGCCGCAGCTCGCTGAGGTCACGCAGCTGGCTCAAAGCCTGACTGCGAATGAGAGACACGGTGGATGGAAGCGTCAGTTTTTCTACCCTGACGCAACCACGAAGGGCATTGGCATGAAGAGCTTTCAGACCACGAGGCAACTCCACCTGTCCCTCAGCTGAGGGGAGCAATGCGATGAGTTCGCTACTGTCAGGCGTCATCACGCAGGTACCACTGATGACAAACTGGCGATCAGCTTCAAGTTCTGGCAGTTCGACGGAACGCAACTGTCGGCAGCCAGCCAGAGCGCCATCCCCCCAAGTACTGAGCGAAGCAGGTAGTACAAGACGACGCAATGTTGAGCCATCGGCAAAGACGTTAGGTGCGAGGCCGTCGGAGGGTAGTGCCGCCTCGCTCAGATCGAGTGTTTCGAGCATCCCGCCAGCAGAGATCAGCAGTCGGAGATGAGCCATATCTTCATCGTTGAGATGCCCTGCAATCGTCAGGCTCGTCACGCCCTCGGCAGTCAGCGTAGAGAGTGTCCCAGGAGTAACATCAGCAAGTTTCTGCTCAACCTCTACGAATGGCTTTGGAGTAATGCCAACCACCATGTCCTGCATGGTAGAGAACGACATATTACGCGGATTGAGCAGGCTGATGTCGTAGTAACCGTCAGACAGTCCACCCCACCCCCAGTTTACATATACCAGGCCATCAGCATTGTAGCCATGTAGCACAAAAGCATGACCGGCGATACCTGCCAGTGGATTGGGATCCTGTCCGCCATAGAGGATAGGCCGACCTTGACTTAGCTCGCTGAAGATGGTCTGCATCCACTCCTCTTCATTGTTGCCTCGGCGCATCTCATGACGTGCAGTAGTGACACCAAAATAGCGACGTAATCCATCAGCAGCATCACTCAGCGTAGCACCACTGGCCGAAGGGCTATACTGCATATTGGCAGCCACGCCACAGTCGCGCATCAGCGTAGCCACGGCCAACTGCTGTGCCTGTCCGGTGGAGGGCTGTGTAGGGTCGTCGGTCATCAGGTCCCACCGGTAGTAGTCGTCTTCAAAAACTGCCTTTACTGGTTGTCCGTTGGTATTGTTCGACGGGTAGTAGATGGTACGAACGCCTAGTCCATGATGAGGCGCACGATGGTAAGCAAGGATTTGAGCCATAGCTGTAGCCACGCATCCAGTGAGACAGCGGCCCGAACCTGCTGTGGGGCAAAGCAGGTTGTAAGGATGTTCCTGCTGCCAAAGGGTTGTCAACATGGGCTCGACTTGCTCCTGAAACCCTCCATCGACAGGCTTCGTCATGCTGGCAGATGCCGCGAACACTGAGCTCACTGCGCGCAGATACCACTGAAGATTCTCGTTCTCAGAAGCATAGGGCGAGTGGGAGTAACCTATGACAGGAGGCAGCTTCTCGCTACGGCCCACAATGGCGAAACTCTCGTCGGTGCCTACCACGGCATAGTCGGCAGTTTGCTCGAGCATGTAAAGTGGCTCATCAGTTTCCAGAGTCTGCCGGGCTATTTGACAGACTGACGAGAAACTCCTGTGCTGCGCCCAGAGAGGTGCACAGCACAGGAGTAATACCATTAGAAGTGAACGGTTCATTTCAAACTTGTCTTATAAGTGTGAACGCGACCACGACTGTCTGTCCGGCGTACGATGACCAAGCCACGGTGATCGGCATCGACGCGCCGGCCATCAAGCGTGAACAGTTCTGTCCGCATGATAGCGTCGGTCATGTCGGCAGCGATGCCCTGAGTGTTGCCGGTGGGGAAGCCAGTCGCTTCTGCGTTATCGACGACGCAGTTGCGATTGTTCTTAGAATCGTAATTAGCAACAAGGGCCACAATCTGCAGGTCATTCTTCTTCCACTCGTCCTTAACATCGAAAGTGAAGTGATTCTCGTACTGGTTACCCTCCCAGTGCATGGTCTCTCCGAAGATGCTGCTGTAGGCACGAATGACATGCTGATGTTTGAAGTTGCTTCCACCATTGGCCTGATTGACAGCCTGCACATTGTTCTCCAGCAGATAGACGGTCAGTTGGGGGTTCGAGAGGCTTAGTTCGTCACGCTTTCCACTGACGATGACGTCGAGCCGATGCGACTGCTCGTCGTAGGCAGCACTGATAGCGATACTCACATGAGCAGGCTCTGCCGCCAGATAGTCGATTGCAGCCTCGATAGTCGACTGGTCAGGACAGTCGTGAAGGTCACCGCCAGGCAGCACCGGGCTGCGGTCGTACATCACGGCAGGTGCATAGCCCACACCAAAAAAAGCTGCCATCGTCTCATCACATGACTTGGTAAGCCAGTCAGTCTTGTAGCCACTATGATGGCAGACGGCTATGGCGCGGTCGAGATTGCGCTCCATATGAAGGACATTGTTCAGATAGCCCGCCACACGGGGACAATTGCCACACGGTTCGGTGGTAAACTCCTCAATGAGGACCTTTTTCTTTAACGCGAACTTGGCCTTGACACTGTTGTTGGCAGGCACCTCGTCGACACCTCCATCGATGGCAGTCAAGGTGATAGTGATGTCGCCATAACTCACTGTTGACAAAGCAGGAATCTGATAGTCAACAGTAGCCTTCTGTCCTGTGGCTAACTCAGTAGCAAAGTGGGCTGAGTAGGCCTCATCCCCGTGCTCATAGCGTGCCTCAACTGTATAGCCAGTGACAGTCTGCTGTCCATTGTTGACGACAGTGACCGCGAGTTTGTAGTTAGAGGCATCGAGAAAAGGATTTACGACGGCAGAGGTGAGACCCAGATCGTAGTCGGGCATGTTGCTGCCGTCGACGACAGCTTCGACGCTGAGTATGCCGACAGAGCTCATATCTTGCCACTGAGCATCGTCGCCTAGCTGTACGAAACAGGCATTAGGGAGTTCGGCTCCCACGATGCTGAGGGCTTGAACCTCAGCCTTCTGCCTGTAGGACATACCTATGTAGAGTCCCTGACTACCGTCGATGGTGAAGGGATGTTCCAGTTCGACTTCATTCCAACCTCGAACCATCTTTGGATCCGACTTGCTAGTCAGCGTAGCTTCAGCCAGATTCTCTCCCTTCAAGCTACTGCGCAGCCAAAGATGCAATGTATCTACGTTGGTCTTAGCGGCTAGGGCTCCGCGCAGGGCAGTGATAGTACTGCCGTCAAAACTCTGAAGCATGTCGACGGGAAGATAGATAGCTGCACTAACCCATGCCTTACCAGGGGTAGAAATTGAACCTTTGGTGGTTGCCTCACCACCACAATAGCCCAAGTTTATCTTCTGCTGAGCCTGCATGCCGATGACCATGACGGTCATCAGCAGCAGGATAAATATTTTTCTCATGTACGTCAGTCTGAAGTAGTTATCCTCTAACCTGAGTCAATCTTACTTAACAATCACTTTCTTACCACCAACGACGTAAAGCCCCTTCTGCGGCTGCGCAACGCGACGCCCCTGAAGATCGAAGACAGTAGATAATTGTGTGTTGATGGATGTAGCGTGATGATGAATGGCTGTAGTCACGTCGTCGCCGTCAGAGACACTGATGACAGTAGAGGGGGTTGCCAGGCTGTAGTCGAGTGAGATGTAGGCCGTTCCCGGTTCTAGGAACACCTGGCCTTCAGGCACCCACCCTGTCTCTTCGTCCATGCCATTATAGTCGACGACGGGTACAAAGCCAAACGAGCCATTCTTCACACCGAGTACGAACGGCACAGTCTCTTCATCCATATCGGCAATGTCAAAGATGTCAGTCTTCTGCAACACTGCTACCAGCTCGTTTTCAACCAAGGCAGCCGCTGTGCCAACAGTAGGCACCTCGTATGTGCCTGCCACCGAGCTCTTCACCACTACGCCTGCACCTGCCGGCACTTGGCTGACGGGCACCAATTCGATGCTCTTCAGCTCCTGAATGATACGTCCGTTAGGCAGTTCACGATCGCCATAGACACTCTTCGCTGCAAAGGCCTCAATGCCATCAGCTGCAGAAAAGTCAAGAGCCTTATCAAAGGAAACCAGATTATAGAACGAAGTACCGTCAGTCAGAGCGTCAAGGGTTGTCACGCTGACTGTCTCCGTGCTCTGCTCCTGAACAACGGCAACGACGGTAGAGGGCGATGCCAGACTATAGTCGAGTGCAATATATGATGTGCCGGGCTCTAGGAAGAACTTGTCTTCTACCATCCAGCCTGTCTCCTCGTCGAAATCGTTGTAGTCGGCCACGGGAATAAAGCCGAACTTGCCATTCTTCGTGCCTAGCACAAAGGGGACATTGTATATCTCCTCGTCTTCGTCGACGGCAGCCCATGCTGCATCAGTGCGCTCACTGACAGCCACAAGCTCGTTCTCCTCAGGAGCAGTGGCAGCAGTGGCTGTGGGAATGTTGAATGTTCCGGCCACGGACGACTTGACGACAAGGCCTGTTCCGGCAGGAACCTGGCTGACGGGCAGGAGCGCGATGGCTGACAGTTCCTGGACGATGCGTCCATTTGGCAACTCACGGTCGGTAAAGACGCTCTTGGCTGCAAAAGCTTCTACACCGTCGACAGTGCTGAAGTCGAGTGCTTCAGTAGCCGAGAACATCGCATAACAGGCTGTACCATCGCTTGTCTCATCGGTGATGGTTACTACGGTGTCGGCCATTGCCGACAGCGAAATGAGTGTCAGAGAGATTAGCGTAAAAATTTTCTTCATAACAGTCTTCTTCGGGTTCTGATTGTTGTTAGTTCTCGCCTCCATCGAATGCGAACCCTTTTCACTTCGTTTTTGGCGTGTTTTGGCGGCTGCAAAAGTACTAAGAAATGAGGAATACGCACAGCGCTTGTACGCGTGAAGATGGTCTGAAACGTGTTTCGTGTCAATGTTTCGGGACACGGCCTACGGCGTGACGAGTACCTCGCCACTGTCGGTAATGCCGCAGGCGCTGACCTCGATGCGCGAGCGCTTCCCGTTGTTATAGAGGTGCAGGCGCAGGCGCCCGTCGGCATCGGGCTGCACGGAGGGATTCCAGTAGAGTGTGCGGCGATAGTCGTACCAGTCGTCGGGCAGCGGCTGCCGGCGGCTGTAGTCGGGCTGGTAGTAGGCGTCGGGCAGGGTGATACCGCTGATGAAGAGGCGCCGGTCGCGATAGACGTAGCGCTTCGTATCGTTGGGCATGAGGCGGAACTCTAGGGTGACGTCGGGGGCGTCGTTCTGCATGACGATGGGTCGGTCGTCGTTGCGCAGCTCAAAGTCGGTGAAGACGCGCACATCGTCCAGTCGTGCCAGCCGCAGGTTGTTGCGCACCTTCTCGGCACTGAAGAAGGCAACGTTAGGGTCGATTTTCGTGGAGAAGTTCTGGTAGAAGACGTAGGGCACTTCCACGCCGTCGTTGTAGCGTGCGCTGACGTTGAAGAATCGCCGTTCGTTGTAGGTGCCGAGAAGCATGGTGCTGACAGCCACTGGGAATGCCTGCATGTCGAACTTACCGTAGCTGAGGCCGTAGTCGGTGGCGAGGTTGTAGAGCTGCTGCGCGTCGTAGACGGCAGCGGGCTTTGTATAGTCGATGGAACGTCGTCCGCGACGGCGTCGCTTGCTGACGGTAAGCTCCTGCAGCGTGCGGTCCATGGAGGAGAGAGGTCCGTCGGCGGAGGCATCGAGGGTGTCGCCCAGCAGGGTATAGGCATCGTCTTCGGGATAGTGCCACTGGTAGTAGGAGTACTTGCGGGCAAAGACGGGATAGAACATCGAACGCTTGACGTAGTAGTCGGGATCTGACTCCTCGCTGAAGCGTCCCTTGAGGTCGATGTTCCGCTTATGGCGATCGCTGACATTGATGTCGTAGGCCCTGAGGAAGAGGATGGCCTCGCCGGCAAAGGGCGGCAGGCGGAAGAGGAAGTGTCCGCCGTCGACGGTCTCTACCTGGGCACCCATGATAGTGGTTCCCTCGCGCCGCTGCATGTGCTCGTCGACCTGCACGAGCTCACACTCCACGACGACCTCATGCTTCAGTCCTCCACGCTCGAGGTTGTATTCCATGTCGCTGGTGTTGTAGTTACGGGAAATGAGAGAGCGCAGATTGATGGTCTGGTCGACCTGCACGAGCTCCATCGACTGGTCGAAGGACTGGGTAGTGGTTGTGGTAGTCGATTGGTTCTCGCGACTGATGCGCTCGTTCAGTTCTTTGTAGAGGGGATCCTCTGGATTGAGTTGTGAGGCACGGCTCTCCGTATAGCCAAAGACGCCCTGCGGCCAATGCGACACTTCCTCGGCGGAATAGTCCTCGGTGTCGACGGTAGGATAGACGCATCCCTCGACGGTGAGCCCCTGCTCGGGAGCGTAGCGCAGCGGCTCGTCGGCGACGATGGCCGAGTAGTCGTAGCGACGCCATCCCTGCACCATGAGCAGCAGGTCGAGGCGATGGCGGTGCAGGCTGTCGTCGCTCTCGAAATATTGGTGTGCATGGGGTATGAAGCCACGCAGCTCGCTGCTGAGGAGCAGTTCGGTGAGGAGGTTGGAGGTGTCGAAGGTGGCATCGACGGTGGCAGCATCGCGCACACTGACGGAAAGTGGCGTACGCAGCTTCTGCGCTCCCTGCCGCTGCTGGTCGTCAGGGAGTGTCAGGGTGACGCTGATAGGTTGGTAGGGATTGTAGTCCATGCTGTCGGTGGCAACGGTGATGAGCGACCGTTGTGCGTCGTGATGGTCTACGAAGAAGAGGCGGTCGGCCATCGGCTGTCCGCTGGGGTCGATAACGATAAGGTCGCTGACGCCTGATGGCAGCCGCTGCTTGCTGATGGTGATCGTGGCAGACTGCTGCTCGTCGGGCCGGAAGCGCTGGAACACCTTCAGCCGTCCCCGCGAGAGTACGGCCACGGCATGGTCGGAGAGCCTCGTGGCGACAGGCAGCTGCAGATGTACGGTAGCCAAGGAGTCGTCGGCGGTGAGGTGCAGTGCACATCCGTTGAGCTCAGCCTCTGGCAGGCTGAAAGTGTATTCCTTGCCTTCGTAGTGGAAGGTGGCTTTCAGCTGACGGCCAGCGGGTACGTCGATGGTGAAGCATCCACGTCCTTCGTGCTCCGTAGCAATGGGAAGGTCGCCGATGCTACCGGCAATATCGACGTGCCGCCCCTCCTCGTCGACAGCCTCGAAGGCCACAGTAGCACGCGTGCCAGCAATGAGATGACCGCCCTCGGGGAAGAAATTGACGACGAGGCGCTCGTCGAGATCCTTGTTGACACGCGTCTTCGGACGAGTGATAATCGTCTTCTGGCTATAGTCGCCACGCTCCTCGGGGCGCTCGTAGACGGGCACGACGCGGCTGTAGACGGTGCCGAAGAGGCGGAAGAAGTCTTGGGCCATCTGACGGTTGTAGAAGAGTTCGCGGCTCTGCCGGTTGGAGGGATGTTCGGTGACGCAGAAATTCATCATCCAGCGAGTGTAGGCCCTCAGCTCGTAGTAGCCGGAGTAGAGCGAGTCGCTGAGGTTAAACGACCCCTCGCCGCCTCCCTTGTCATTGACGACGATGGTCTGTCGCTCGACGAGCATGCCGTCAGGCGAGACGAGCTCTACGTAGAGCAGGCGGCTCATGTCGGTGAGCCGGTGGTTGTCGGCACGTACGACGTAGGCCTTAAACCAGATATCGTCACCTTTGTAGTAGCAGTTGTTATCGAGGTGCAGGTAGACTTTCTCCTGCACGGGCGCATCGTCGAGCAGCCGCTCGATGTCGTCGAGGCGGTCTTGCGCCGATGCCTGTACAACAGACATCAGCAGGAGCAGGGTGGCAAACAGTTGCTTGATGGACATTGGGCTAATGTATCTGAGTTGTTTTGGAGTTTTACGGAGTTATCGGAGCTTACGGAGCATGCTGATTACGAGATATCGCTCCAGTTGACTTCAGTCTTGCGCATCTGTCGCAGGTGGTTCCAAAGGATCATGTATTTGTCGCTCTGGCCGTCGGGATCATCGTCGATGATGCGCTGTGCCTCGTCGCGCGCCATCTGGACGAGCTGTCCGTCAGTGGCAATATTGGCGATACGCAGGTCGAAGGCCATACCGCTCTGCTGCGTGCCCTCCAGGTCGCCTGGTCCGCGCAGTTTGAGGTCAGCCTCTGCAATACGGAAGCCATCGTTCGTCTGGCACATGATGTCGATGCGCTTGCGGGTGACATCGGTGAGTTTGAAGGGTGTGACGAGAATGCAATAGGACTGGTCGGCGCCACGCCCTACGCGTCCACGCAACTGATGAAGCTGGGAGAGGCCGAAGCGATGGGCGTCGAGAACGACCATCACCGAGGCGTTGGGCACGTTGACGCCCACCTCAATGACTGTGGTGGCGACGAGGATTTGCGTCTGTCCACTGACAAAGCGCTGCATCTCGGCCTCTTTCTCGCTGGCCTTCATACGCCCGTGGACCTTGCTAAGGCGGAACTCTGGAAAAGCCTCGCAGAGTGCCCCGAAGCCCTGCTCGAGATTCTTCAGGTCGATCTTTGCACTTTCTTCAATCAGCGGGAAGACGATGTAGACCTGGCGGCCTTCGTGAATCTGGCGGCGTATGCCGTCGTAGAGCGATGTCATACGCGTGTCGTAGACATGCGTAGTGCGGATTGGCTTCCGGCCTGGCGGCAGCTCATCGATGACGCTCACGTCGAGGTCGCCGTAGAGGGTCATGGCCAGCGTGCGGGGAATGGGTGTCGCCGTCATCACCAGCACGTGCGGGGCACTGTCGTCGGAAGGGCTTTTCTTCCAGAGCTTTGCCCGCTGTGCCACGCCGAAGCGATGCTGCTCGTCGATGACGACGAGTCCGAGGCGATGGAAGACCACCGTGTCCTCAATGACGGCATGCGTGCCGACGAGGATCTCTACCGTGCCGTCCTGCAGTCCGCTGAGCACTTCCTTCCGCTTCTTGCCTTTGACGACCCCCGTAAGCAGCTCTACGCGCACGGGCATGTCGCGAAGGAAGTCGCGCAGCGTCTGCAGGTGCTGCTCGGCAAGTATCTCGGTGGGAGCCATGATGCATGCCTGGAAGCCATTATCGAGCGCGATGAGCATCGTCATCAGTGCCACGAGGGTCTTTCCCGATCCCACGTCGCCCTGCAGCAGGCGGTTCATCTGGCGTCCGGAGCAGAGGTCGGAGCGTATCTCGTGCATCACCCTCTTCTGTGCTCCCGTGAGATCGAAGGGCAGGTTGCGGTGGTAGAAGCTGTTAAACACCGTGCCTATGCGGTTGAACACGAAGCCCCGATAGCGGTGACGCTGCTCGCGCGCGTACCTTAGTATGTTCAGCTGTACGAAGAAGAGCTCCTCGAACTTCAGCCGCACACGGGCACGCTCAAGCTGACGGGCATCACTGGGGAAGTGAATGGCACGCAGAGCCTCGTCGCGCCCCATCAGATGGCGCGCAGCGAGGAGGTCGGCGGGCAACGTCTCGGGCAGTGCCTCCTTCAGGCGGTCGAGAAGGGTGCGCATGATGCGCTCCATGGAACGGGAGGTGAAGCTCACCTTTTTCATCTTCTCCGTCGTGGAATAGTAGGGTTGCATGCCCATAGCCGACGTGTCGACCTTCGAAGCGTCGTCGACATCGGGATGCTGCACCTGCAGGCGGTTGTTGAACACTGACGGTCGTCCGAAGATGAGGTAGTCGCGCCCGATCTTATAGTTCTGCTTGGCATATTTGCCGCCATTGAACCATACCAGGTCGATGATGCCTGTGCCGTCGGAGAAGTGAGCCACGACACGCTCCTTACGGGGACCCATGTCGAACGTCTCGAAGCTCAGTATCTGACCTACCACCTGCACGAAGGGCATGTCGCCCGTCAGCTCGCTGATCCGATAGACTTTCGAACGGTCGATATGCTTAAAGGGATAGTATTCCAGCAGGTCGCCGAAGGTCTCGATGCCAAGCTCCTTACTCAGCACCTTCTTCCTGTTGGGCCCTACGCCCGTGAGGAACATCACGTCCTGTCCCAGAATATCCATCTCTATACTGCCTCGCGTCGAATTCTCAACTACACCAGCACCTCAGCCAGCCGGATGTCGAAGGGCGTGGTGATCTTGATGTTCTCGCGGTTGCCCTCCACCATCGCCACCTCATGTCCGAAAGCCTCGACCACGGAGGCATCGTCGGTAAACGTCTCACGATAGGGCTGGCGGTTGGCTGCCTTCAGCAGCTGGATGTCGAAGGTCTGGGGCGTCTGCACCAGGCGGTAGTCGTCGCGGAAGACGTTGCCTTCCGTCACATGGCGCAGCGTCTCGACCACCGGCACGACGGGTATGACTGCCTGCTGGCTGCGTGCTGCCTCGAAGCAGCGCCTGATGACGTCGATGCTGACGAAGGGTCGCACACCATCGTGCACGCCTACCACGCCCCGCTCATCATCCGGGATGAGGGCCAGACCATTCTGCACGGAGTGGAAACGCGTGCGCCCGCCATCGGCCAGCTGATAGGGAATGTTGAACTGGTGCTGCTGACACAGCGACTGCCAGTATCCCTGCTGTGCGCGGGGCAGCACCAGGACAATCTTCAGGTCGGCAGAATAGCATCGGAACTGCATCAGCGTACGCATCAGCACGGGAATCCCTCCCACGGGAAGGAATTGTTTGGGCACCTCGCCACCCATACGCAGGCCCTTACCGCCTGCCACGATAATCACATAGTCGGCCATAGTCGTTAACGATTTTCTGGCAAAGGTACGAATAATTCCCGAATAATTCGTATCTTTGCAGGCAAAAAAGTGATTTTAGCATGCAAGTAGTCTACGAGGACAACCATATCATCATCGTTTCGAAGAGCAGCGGCGAGATCGTACAGGGCGACAAGACGGGCGACACGCCACTCTCGGAGACCGTGAAGCAATACCTGAAGGAGAAATACCAGAAGCCCGGTAACGTCTTCCTCGGCGTAGCCCACCGCCTCGACAGGCCCGTCAGCGGTCTCGTCGTCTTTGCACGAACGTCGAAGGCCCTTACCCGCCTGAACAAGATGTTTGCCGAAGGGCAGGTGCACAAGACCTACTGGGCGATTACCGAGAGAAGAGAGGAGAGCGGAAAGGGGAAAGAGGAGGGCGGCCAATTGCTCACCCACTGGCTCGTGCGCAACGAGCAGCAGAACAAATCATACGCCTACGACCACGAGGTACCTCGCTCAAAAAAGGCGCAGCTGCGCTATGCGCCCATCGCCAAGGGCGACCGATACCAACTGCTGGAGGTAGAGCTGCTGACGGGCCGCCACCACCAGATACGCTGCCAGCTGTCGGCCGCCGGCATGCCCATCAAAGGCGACCTGAAGTATGGCGCACGTCGCTCCAACCCTGACGGGAGCATCTCGCTGCTGGCGCGCCGCATCGAGTTCGTCCATCCCGTCTCGGGGGCCGACATCAGCGTCGAGGCTCCCCTACCCGACGACCCCCTCTGGCAGGCTTTGACACAGCAGATGTCTCACTTAAAATAATGAATATATGCACGCGAAGACAACAATTTTCCTATTGGCAGCAATGCTGACTGCCTGCGGGAGCAATGCTCCAAAGGACAGCAAACAGGAGGAGCAGGGAGCAAATCCTACTGAGGCGACCGTCGTACAACAGTCCTCCCCCGACATCGACGACCTTGTCGGCGAGATGGCCCGCTACTATGCTGCCAGCAACAAGCTCTGCGACGAGCTGACGAAAGGTGAGCTCGAGCCGTCGAAAAAGGACGGGCAGACCTACCGCGAATACGTTGGCGATGCCCTCGTGGCACGCTTCCGGCTCTGGAAGGCCGACGGAGGAGCCGCAGTGCTTTGCGTCTTCCTCAGCGACTATACGACAACGGGCCCCGGGCGCGACCGGATGGACTTCTGGCGCTTCGAGAACGGCGAGCGCAAGCAGCTGCCGACCGAGAAGATGGTGCCTGGCATAGAGCTCAACGAGCGCGTGGAGATCCGCAAAGATATCGACGTCTACTATTCCGACTCCCAGCTCGACCCTGACTATAGCTATGTCTGGAACGGAGTCGACGCCTTCATACGTAACGAGGACCTCGAAGGCTACGAGGAATAGAAAGGAAGAAGGACAGCCGCTGTCGACTGTCCTTCTCTTGCTGAGCCTCTTGTCGGATTCGAACCAACGACCCCGAGATTACAAATCACGTG
>CAMNHM010000041.1 GCA_946539475.1 uncultured Prevotellaceae bacterium
TGCAACCTGCGAGCCTCACGTTCCTTCCCCATCGTATCGAAGATACTCAAGCGGAACTTCATCGAGACGGCCACACGCATCATGCTCGACGCACCCTATGAGCGTCCGGACAAGTCGGAATTCGACATCGACCGCATCGGTGTGAAGGCATCGCAGTTCTCGTTTGCACGACTGCAGAACGCCGACCCCGTGCTGGGTGTCGACATGAGCTCAACGGGCGAGGTGGGATGCCTGGGCGACGACCTCAACGAGGCACTGCTCAACGCGATGATCGCCACGGGCTATCGCCTGCCGAAGCATTCGGTGCTGATCTCCTCAGGAGCTGCAAAGGGCAAGGTGAGCCTGCTGGAGCCTGCCATGCGACTGGTGAAGAAGGGCTACGAAGTCTTCGCAACAGGAGGCACGGCACAATTCTTCAACGACAACGGAGTGAAGGCTACCGCCGTCAGCTGGCCCGACGAGCAAGGCGATCTGAACGTGATGGACATGATAGCCGAGCACAAGTTCGACCTCATCGTCAACGTGCCGAAGAACCACTCCAAGCGCGAGCTGACCAACGGCTATCGCATCCGTCGCGGAGCCATCGACCACAACATCCCCCTCATCACCAATGTCCGTCTGGCAAAGGCATTCATTGAGGCCTTCACGGCAATGAGCGAGGACGACATCAAGATCAAGAGCTGGCAGGAATACAACAATTAAGCCTGACAACTGCTATAAAAGGTTTGGGAGCCGGCAATTCATATTGCTGGCTCTTCTTTTTTGTAATTTGTGCAGAAAAGTGTGTGTCTTTCCCATCCTACCTCTGCAATTTCCTACACCACGCTCCATGACTTTGATGTGCGAAGTCAGCCTCGTGCGATACCAAAACAAGTTGTTTTGGTCTGCAAAGAGGCCGACTTTGCTAACCAAAGTAGCCTACTTTGATTACCAAAACAACTTGTTTTGGTATCGCGGGTAGCCTGCTATGCATACCCAAGTCCCATGGAAGCATTAGCCTGGTGGCTGTCGGACGTGTGCAAAAAGGCCGTTCAAAGCATAGCCGAACCTGTCTGTCATCCCAGTTATAGCTAATGCCCGAAGATACTCTCGCTCAGAATTTCATCAATAGCAACTTCACCGAAACCGTTGCCGGCAATGCCATGAAGATGTCGAGCTGCGTCAACAGCAACGGCACGATGAACTTCACGACGGTGAAAAACTATGTGAACACTGCCACGCAGGCAGGGCTCAGCGTCTACGGACACACCCTGGCCTGGCACTCGCAGCAGGCCAACGGATGGCTGCGCAAGCTCATCGCCGACAAGCCCTCGCCTGACGGCGGCGAGGAGTATGTCGTCATAGCCAGCAAGGACTACCGCACACAGCAGAGCGTAGGCTGGAAGGCATCGGAGACGGAATACGCCTACCAGCTGACCTTCGACGCAACCAATGGCCTGAAGTCGGACTGGGACCAGAACAAGAAGCTAAAGTCGCTGATCAACTGGATCAAGAAATGGGAGGCCGACGGCGTTACAAAGATCGACGGCATCGGCACGCAGATGCATATCTCGTACTACGAAAACAGCGGTACGCAAACGAGCAAGAAGAATGCTATCACAATGATGTTCAAGCTGATGGCCGCCACCGGCAGGTACGTACGCGTCAGCGAGCTGGACATGGGCTACGTGGACTCCAGGGGCAACAACGTCGCCACGGCCAACATGACCGAGACGCAGCATAAGCGGATGGCCGACTTCTACGAGTGGATCATCAAGGAGTACTTCCGCCTCGTGCCACCCGCACAGCAATGGGGCATCTGCCAGTGGTGCCCGACCGACTCGCCTGCCAACAGCGGATGGCGCGCTAACACGCCCGTGGGCATCTGGGACCTGAACTACTACCGTAAGCACGTCTATGCGGGCTTCGTACGCGGTCTGGGTGGAGTCCTGAACGGCATAGAGGGCGTTGCTGCCGACGCAGCCGCCAGTACCCTCCACTCCATCTACACGCTCAGCGGTACCCGTCTGCCTGCCACCTCTCTCGGCGAACTACCCCGCGGCATATACATCGTCGACGGGCGCAAGGTAGCGAAATAGCAGCCTCCCCTGTGGAGGACTTACTCCTCCATCAGCTTGCGGTAGCGCTGGCGCTTGGGCTCATCCTGCCCGAGACGGAGGGCTTTGTTGGCCTCGTACTCGGAGTAGTTGCCTTCGAAGTAGACCACCTGCGGCGTCTGTCCGGCGCCCCAAGGTCCTTCGAAAGCGAGGATGTGGGTACAGATACGATCGAGGAACCAGCGGTCATGACTGATGACAACGGCGCATCCTGCGAACGATTCCAGGCCTTCCTCAAGAGCGCGGAGCGTGTTGACGTCGATGTCGTTGGTGGGCTCGTCGAGCAGCAGTACGTTGCCCTCCTGCTTCAGCGCAAGGGCCAGCTGCAGACGGTTGCGCTCACCTCCTGACAGCACGCCACACTTCTTCTCCTGGTCGACACCACTGAAGTTGAAACGCGAGAGATAGGCGCGGACGTTAATCTCGCGGCCTCCCATGCGGATGGTCTCGTTGCCCTGACTAACGACTTGATAAACTGATTTCTGCGGATCAATATCCTTGTGCTGCTGGTCGACGTAGCTCAGCTTTACTGTTTCGCCTACGCTGAACGTTCCATTGTCGGGCTGCTCAAGTCCCATAATGAGACGGAAGAGCGTGGTCTTACCGGCTCCGTTGGGGCCTATGACACCTACGATGCCGTTAGGCGGCAGCACGAAATTGAGGTCGGTGAAGAGCACCTTCTCGGGAAATGCTTTCGCGACATGCTCTGCCTCGATGACCTTGTTGCCCAGTCGCGGTCCATTAGGAATGAATATCTCCAGTCGCTCCTCGCGCTCTTTCTGCTCCTCGTTGAGCATGCGGTCGTAGCTGTTCAGGCGCGCCTTTCCCTTCGCGTGACGCGCCTTCGGGGCCATTCGCACCCATTCCAGCTCGCGCTCCAGCGTCTTACGGCGACGTGAGGCCGTTTTCTCCTCAAGTGCCAGTCGCTGACTCTTCTGCTCGAGCCAGCTGGAGTAGTTGCCGCGCCAGGGGATGCCCTCGCCTCGGTCGAGCTCGAGTATCCACTCGGCAACGTCGTCGAGGAAGTAGCGATCGTGGGTAACGGCGATGACCGTTCCCTCGTATTGCTGTAGGTGCTGCTCGAGCCAGTCGATGGACTCGGCGTCGAGGTGGTTTGTAGGCTCGTCGAGAAGCAGCACGTCGGGTTTCTGCAACAGCAGTCGGCAGAGGGCCACGCGCCGGCGCTCGCCACCCGAGAGGTTCTGGACGTTCCAGTCGGCAGGCGGACAGTTGAGGGCAGCCATAGCGCGGTCGAGGCGGGAGTCGATATTCCAGGCGTCGGTGGCGTCGATGGTGTCCTGCAGCTCGGCCTGTCGGGCCATCAGGCGGTCCATCTTATCGGCATCCTCATAGTACTCTGGCAATCCAAACTTCTGGTTGATGTCGTCGTACTCTGCCAGCGCGTCATAGATGTATTGCACGCCCTCCATGACGTTCTCCCTGACCGTCTTCGTCTCGTCGAGGGGCGGGTCCTGTGGCAGGTAGCCCACGGTGTATCCCGATGCCCATACGACGTTACCCTGATACTGCTGCTCGATACCTGCGATGATTTTCATCAGCGTCGACTTTCCGGCACCGTTTAGTCCGATAATACCGATCTTGGCTCCGTAGAAGAAACTGAGGTAGATGTTTTTAAGAATCTGTTTCTGATTCTGCTGGATGGTCTTGCTGACGCCTACCATCGAGAAAATTACTTTCTTGTCGTCGACTGTTGCCATGTTATTTTTCTTTTTTTCTGCAAATTTACACAAATTCCGGGAAATAATACGTTGTTTCTCAATATTATTTTGTATTTTTGCAGCTGATAACCCAAAAACAATCAGAAAATGATAGACACCGACCAAAGAAACCGGCTCGAAGGTCTCACGGAATACCTTCAGCAAGTGCCTTATAGCGTGACGCGGCGGGCGCTCTACAACTACCGGGAGCTGTATGCCGGCTTCAGAATGAACGACCCTGGCAGCCAGCGCGAGACGTACGACGGCCAGGTGTACGATCATTACCTGCGCACGGGGAAGACGACTAACGACATCCGTGAGTCGCTGGCACGCACGCTTCACGACCACGGCATGCAGACGGCTTTGCGCCAGTTCTTCGACAATCATGAGGCTCGTCGCTGTGTAGGCATCATGGGCGGCCATGCCCTGCTGCGCTCTTCTGATCAGTTCCGACAGATTGTGCTGCTGAGCAAGCGGCTGACTGAAGAGGGAGCTATCATGCTCAGCGGCGGCGGTCCCGGCGCCATGGAAGCGACACACCTCGGTGCCTGGATGGCAGGCCGCAGGGAAGCAGAAGTCGACGATGCACTACTGACGCTGTCGACGGCTCCCAGCTTCCGCGACGACGGCTGGCTGTCGAGTGCGCTGCATGTCATCGAGCGCTATCCGCAGCAACGGTATGTCAGCGTAGGCATTCCGACATGGCTCTACGGTCATGAGCCGGCAACGCCCTTCGCCACATACATCGCGAAATTCTTCGAGAACAGCATTCGCGAGGACTTCATCCTCACCCTACCCTACGGCGGCATCGTCTATACGCCTGGCAGCGCCGGCACGATGCAGGAGATTTTCCAGGATGCCGTTCAGAATCACTATGTATCGATGGGCCTGTCGAGCCCGATGGTGTTCATGGGCCGCGAGTTCTGGACAAAGCAGATGCCCGTCTATCCCATGCTTGAAAAGCTGATGGAGACGGGCATGTATAAGAATTTGCAGCTGACGCTCACCGACGATATCGACGAGATTGCGGAGGTGCTGCTGCGGTTCAGGGAGGAGTAAGCGAATTCTCGAGTTCTCGAGTTTACGAGTTCTCGTGTTCTCGAGTTTACGCCTAATCGGAGATTATCGAGCCAGCCGCTTCTTTCCCCCTACCACATAGAGGCCACGAGCCATGTAGCGGGGCGCGCGAATGCCGTCAATGCGGTAGGCAGGAGCATTGTGAGCAGAGGGCTTCAGAAGCAGGGGAGCAATGGCGGTCGGGTCGTAGACGGCAGTCCCATCGAGCAGGACACCCCCGGCGTTTTCCTTTTCCATGATGTCTGCCACGAGCGAGTTCATATAAACCTCGAGATTGGTGTAACCCTCGGCATTTGTCAGGTTTCCGTCGCTGGCAAGATGGGGATTCAGGCCGTTGGCCGTCTCCCATGCGTCGGGCATTCCGTCGCCGTCGCTGTCGGCAGCTGGTTCGCCCTGAGCCAGCGGAGGCCACTTATCCCAACCATCGCCATGCACGTCGCTAGGATGATCGATGATGCCGCTAGAGTTGCCTGTGGCGGTGAACGTGCAGCGTCCCTGGCGAGCATCGCTGACGATGATCTCGTCGAGCGCATCCCGATGGAGCGAGGCTCCGGCATAGTCGAGAACGCGCTCGAATGCATCCACGGAAGAATGGGTCGTAGTACTGACAAAGGCGATGGGTGATGCGAGGCGAATGGTGTCGCGCGTCGTCTGCGTATAGGTGCCGTCGTTACCGTTGGCGTCAATCTGGTTATAGACGCCGTAGGTCCAGTTGTCGGACGTCACCTCGGGGTACATCGTGTTGGTGTTTCCCTCGACGTAGAACTTTCCCCATACGTGCCACATTTTGTCCCACTCGTTGGGATTGTCGCTGTCGTGGTGGGTGTATTCGCTGGTGCGGATGCCCGGAGCGGCGATTCGCATGCCTTTTGCACCGCGTTTCGTGGCGGAGGTTGGCTTGTAGTAGTTGTTTACGATGTTGACGTTCATCCCCTCACCGCCATAGACGCCGTTGTCGATCCAATTGTAGATGACGTTGCAACGCATGTCCATCCGTTCGTCGGTCTGAGTGCCAGGGCGAGGACCAAGGCGCGGCGTGCGCGAGACGTGGTGGGCCATGAGGTTGTGATGATAGCTGGCTCCGCTTCCTCCCCAGTTGCCCCCATAGCCGTGAGCCTTCTTCGCGTGGGTGGAGTTGCAGAGGCTCTGCGAGGCGATACACCATTGTACAGTGGTGTTGCGCGAGCCATAGACTGAGAGGCACTCATCAACGCTCCACGAGACGGAGCAGTGGTCGACGATGATGTTCTCGGCATCCATCGCTCCCAGTCCGTCGGGCTCGCCGCCGTTCTCGTCGCCCGGACGAAAGCGCAGGAAGCGAACGATGTTGTTCTTTGCCAGCGTCACCTGATTGCCGGCAATGCAGATGCCGTCGCCGGGGGCCGTCTGTCCGGCGAGCGTAGTGTTCTCCTTGAGCTTCAGGGCAGCTACAAGTTGGATGGTGCCGCTGACGTCGAAGACGATGGTGCGTGGCCCAGCTTGGCTGCATGCCCATCGGAGTGTGCCCCGAGTGGTCGTCTTCCCGTCGTCGGCGAGTGTCGTGACGTGATAGACCTTTCCGCCGCGACCGCCCGTGGTGTACATACCAAAGCCCTCGGCACCCGGGAAAGCCGGTGTCTGAGAGTAAGCTACGATGGTCGCACAGGCGGCAACCATCGTAGCACATAGAGTCGACATTAGTCTTTTCATACCTTTACCGAACTGTTAAGGCAGCCAGCGCGGGTCGCCCACCTTAGCTTTGATGGCGTCGGCGTTGGTCAGCGTGTAGTCGCCGGGCTCAAGGACAGGCTTCTCGTTGCCCTCGGCATCCTGATAGGTGCCAGGGTTGGGAGCACGGAACGTACCCTTGGTGTCGGTCGACAGCGTTGTGCCGTCGAAGGCGTTGTTGGGCGTGCCGTCGTCCTTCATGGCCCATACGAGGTCGCTGGTGAAGAAGCAGTCGACAACGGTGGGCACGACCTTACCGGTCCATCCCTTAATGCCCTGCTGCGGAGCGGAGTGAATCTCACCAGCCGAACCATAGATACAGTTCTTGATGGTGATACCGCCGGGAATCTCGTTCTCCTGCAGCTCAATGAGTCCACGGCTGGAACCAGCGAAATAGACGAAGGTGCAGTTCTCGATGTCGACCTTCTGAGCGCTGCTGGTCTTCGACTTGGTGTTAACGAAGAGTCGCACGCAGTTGGCGAACGTCGAGTTAGTCACCTTGATGTTGCGGATGGCAGCGCCGTCGTTGTCGACGTTGGTGATGCCATAGCCGCCGATGTATTCGAAGATGCAATCGTCGATGACGACATTCTCCACGACGTTGGTGCTGCGGATGCGAAGCACGCCACGCTTGTAGCGCACGGAGCAGCTCTTCAGCGAGAGTGTGCCAAGTACGGCATCGCTGTTCGGGTTGAAGAGGTACGTACCACCAAAGTTGCCGCCAGTACGCTGCTTGCTCTCGTCGGCTGTGTCGTCGTCGGTGAACTCAATCTTCTCGAAGGCAATACCACCGAGCTCTACGCCACTGGGCAGGTCGAAGTTGCCGGAGACCTTCCAGACGGCATTGCCGGCAAGTGTCAGACCGGTGACAAACTTAATGGTTCCCGTCGTCGAAGGCAATTTCACGGTCTGCAGACGATAGTTGGTGCCACCCTCCATGACAATGGTGATGTCCTGGTCGGGATAGACGTTCACAAGGGAGTCGAGGTTGTCGGTGCTCACCCATTTCCAAGCCTTGTCGGCATCCAAGCCGCGCAGGTCGACAACCTGTCCGCCGAAGGTCTCGGCAGCGACGGTGCTGACGCGCTTCTTACCCAGATAGGTAGTGCCGTTCCAGGCCTCGACGCGATAGGTGGTCTTCGGGTTGAGGCCGTAGACTACTTTCTCATGGGCAGCATTGTCGGCATCGGTGATGGTCACCTCAGCCACCTGTTCGTCGTCGGCATCACTGATAACCACGAGGCGGTCGTAGGAAACACCCTCAGCCCACTTGATGCGGACGGCGATGTCGATGATGTCGGTCGAGGCAGGCGTCTCCAGATCGGTGGGATAGTCGGGGGTGGTAGTTGTGATGGAATACTCCTTCGACGTGAGTCCCGTGGCGGTGTTGGCCGAGCTGATATAGACGAAGTACTCCTTGTCGTACTGCAGTCCGTCGAAGCGGCAGGTCAGCTCGCTGGTAGTCTGTTCCTTCTTGTCGGTGCCATCGGTGCTCTCCACGCGTACAGTATACTGATTGGCATTGGTGTAGTTGTCCCAATTGACAATCATGTAGGGCGAGAGGTTCTCATCCAGGCCCATCTCGATGTTGTCGTCAGCGTTGATGATGGGGCGGAACAAGGCATCGGCCGTTGGCAGGTCGTCGTCGCTACAGCTGACGAAGACGCCGGTGCTTGTGGTTACTGCTGCTAGTAGCAGCAAGCTCTTGAATATCGTTTTCATGTCTGCTTCCTGGTTTTATTTGTAGTTTTCTTTAATGATCGTAGCTACTTCGACGTTGACGCCATCCTCCATGTTGGTGTCCATGATGTGATAGCCTTGGTTGTCGAGCACGTTACTGGCGGTAAGCGTCTCGGTGGTGATGGGCAGCAGGTATGGAACCACGCCATTGCCTGTGAGCGCGCCATTGGAATAGCCGCGGTAGAGACGGGTGAAATAGTCGCTGGCAGCATAGACGTCCTTACGGGTGATGCCAGTGTCATCGCCGGCAGCGACGGTGACGGTCGTGGTGTTGGGAGCAGTACCCAGGGTGTAGGTCACGCTGCCGTCCTCGTTGGTCACCTTAGCAGGTGTGGTGGTGCCGTAGTCGGTACCATTATAAATATATGTACGCGTGCGCTTAATCATGTTGGAGCCCCAGTTCACCGAAGCCCATCCATCAGCAGTCATTGTTGCATCGTCCTCAGCAACCTGGTACTTCTCGTTGTACCACTTGATGTCCGACTTCAGGTTCTTCTGATTGCCCTTGGCCACCTTGGCGTACCACAGCTTGTTAGCCCATCCGACGTAGTTGGCAGCATCGGGATACTTGGCCATGACGGCAGCATCGTTCAGCAGGTCCTGGTTGCAGGCGATACCCCAGCAAAGGGCCGTACGCATGGCCTCCTCGATCTTCTTGGCATAAAGGTTCCAGCGGACAAGGTCGAACTTGCGCAGCGACTCACCGCCAAACTCCCATGCACGCTCGTCGACGATGGCGTTGAAGAAAGCATCTTTCGACGTGAGGGCGGCAACGTAGCTGGTGACGTCGGTATCGTAGGTAGGACTATTGGCAAAGGCACGTGCACGGACGGTCGTCAGGGCATCTTTTGCCAGTTGCGTCGGACCGTTCAGCTCGTTCTCTGCCTCGGCGAGCATGAGCAGCACGTCACTATAGCGCATCA
The DNA here is from genome assembly GCA_946539475.1 of uncultured Prevotellaceae bacterium. The sequence continues at coordinate 9,262 of CAMNHM010000041.1, forward strand.
GGGGGAAGTTGATACCCGTACCCTTCGACGAGCCAGAGCCGAGCTCCTTGGCAGCACGGGCACGGTCCCACTTTCCTACGTAGAGACCCGTGGAAGCCGATGCCTTGACGGTGTCATTCTCGTGGCTGTACTTGGCACAGTCGATGTCGCGGCGAACGTCGTTGTCAGCAAACGACATGTAGAACGTCGGAGTGACAGCCACCTGAGCGGTGGTCGTTCCCTGGGCGCAGGTACCGGTGTTGGCCACACCATAGCTCCAGCCGATGTCGCCACCGTAGTTCTGCACGAAAGCCACTTCGTAGAGCACCTCAGCATTGTTCTCGATGGTGTAGTTCATCTCGTTGACGAAGACCTGCTCGTAGTCAGCATAGAGCGTGCGGGGCTTCAGCTGGATGAGCTTCTGGCAGTAGTCCTTGGCCATCTGATAGTACTCGGTATAAGTACGTGCCGTCTTCGTCGTGCCGTTCACGTCGCGATAGGTGACAGCGAGGTCGTCGTTGCCAGCCACATCAAGGTAGTCGTCGGCACGCTGCATGTTACCGGCAGCCGTCATGCCATATCCGGCACGGAAGAGAGCGATGCGGGCAATAAGTCCGATGGCAAAGTCGCGGTTCATACGCTCGATACCACCCGTACAGACGTCGCTCCACTTCATGTTGGGCTCGATGTCGACGAGTTGCTGCAGGCAGCGGCTATAGATGATGTTCTTGTCGGTGCGGGGCTTGTCGATCTCGTCGCCCCACTTGGCAGCCTCGTCATAGTAAGGCACGTCGCCGAAGAAGTTGCACATCAGGTAGTAGCGGTAAGCCTTCAGGCAGGTAGCCTCACCCTTGATCTGCTGCATCTCGTCCTGCTGTCCGATGGCACTGGCATCGATGCCGGCACGCACCTGGTTGGCACGCTCGATGGCCTGCAGGTTGTTGTCCCAAACCTTCTTCACGTCGCTCCAGCCCACGTTGCCGGCTCCCTGCAGGGGCCACACGGCGTTGCGGTGGTTCGTGGCGGTGGTGGCGCTGACGCCCATAGCCTCTACATCGGTGTTCTGCATCCACACTCCGCACATTCGCGAGGTAAAAGGATCTTCACCGAAGAGCACATACACGCCGTTGATGGCGTTGGTGGCAAACTCCGTGGAGGAGTAGACCATCGTCTGGTCCATCTGTGATGGCGAGTCGACATTCAGCGTGTCACTGCATGAGCTGAGCGCGGCGACTCCCAGAGCTGTTATTGCTAGATATTTCGATTTCATATTGTTGTTCTGTTTACGGATTTAGTGTTTACATTGATTACAGCGTCACGTTAAGGCCGAAAGTGAATGCACGGCTCTTCGGATAGCTGGAGAAGTCGATACCAGGCGTCAGTCCGGAATAGCTGCTGTTGCGAGCATACGAACTAACCTCGGGGTCGAAGCCAGGATAGCTGCTGATGACGAAGAGGTTTGTACCGGTGACGTAGAGGCGTAGGCGCTGTATGCCGGCTTTCTTCGTGTGTGTGGCGGGCAGCGTGTAGCCCAGGGTCACGCTCTGCAGGCGGAGGAACGATGCGTCGTCCATCGCCCAGTCGGTGGGCACTACGACAGCGTCGCCAGTGGAGAAGGGGCTCCACATTTCCTTACGGGGCTGTCCGTTGCCACCCTCGTTCCAGTATGCCAGATCCTCAAGTGAGTGCAGCAGCACGCCGGTCTCGGGATTAATGTAGCTATAGGCATTGGCCTGACGCATGTCGTTGCGCATGTTAGGATATGTACCTGCACGATAGCGCGAGGTGGTCTGAATCTTGTTGGCATTGTAGATATCGTTGCCATAGCGATAGGTGAAGTTGACGTTGAAGTCGAAGTCGTAGACGTTTCCGCTCAGTCCGAAACCACCGGCGAAGTCGGGGTTCGTGTCACCGATGACATCGATATCAGAAGCATCCACCACACCGTCGTTGTTCAGGTCCTTCAGCTTCATCGTACCCGGGCGGATGCCGATGGTACCTCCAAGCAGCGAAGTCGTGGGCACGCCCTCCTTCAGGGTATAGACACCCGTCACCTCGTCGTAGCTGGCAAAGTCGGCGGTGGTATAGTAGCCGTCAGCCTTCCAACCATAGACCAGTCCGATGGGGTCGCCAATGCGAACGATGTAGTCCTGCTGGTTCTTGTTGTCGGTCGAAGCCCATCCCGAGGGGAAGGTCATCTCATCAAGGCCGTGAGCCAGTCCCTTGACGTTTGACTTATCGAAGCCGATGTTAAAGTTGGCGTTCAGCTGGAAGTTCTTCTTCTGGATAAGGGCTGCATTCAAGGTCAGCTCGACACCCTTGTTGCTCGTCGATGCCGAGTTCTCCCAAACGGTGGTATAGCCGGGAGCAGCAATATTGTGGTTGATGAGCAGGTCGTCGGTGTTGTTCCAATAGAAATCGAGGGTACCAGTGAGGCGCTCCCTGAAGAGTCCGAAGTCGAGACCGATGTTACGGGTGGTACGCTTCTCCCAGGTCAGCAGCGGGTTGGCCAGCACGGTAGTCACTGCGAGGTGGGAGTTGGCAGTCTCCCCTACGCCATAGCGCTTCGATCCGCTGTTCGTATTATAGAGCTGTGAGAACATGTAGTTGGGCAGCTTGTCGTTACCGACCTTACCATACGACAGACGGAGCTTTAAGTTCGACAGCCAGTCGTGGGTGCCGGCCATCCAGGGCTCCTCGATGATACGCCAAGAAGCGGCGGCTGCAGGGAAGAAGCCCCACTGGTGACCGTCGGCAAACTGCGAGCTGCCATCCTCACGCAGCGTGACGGTGAAGAGATAGCGGTCCATCAGCGTATAGTTGATACGTCCGAAGAACGACACCTTGTTCTGGTTGGCTGACACAGCGCCGGTCATTGTCTGCATCGTGCCCAGTCCGAAGTTGGCAAACACCTGCTCGGCATCGAAGGCCTGGCTGAAGTTGTTGGCACTCATGGCACTGTTGTCAGAACGGCTGGTGCGATACTCCTGACCGCCCATGACGTTCAGGTGATGGATCTTGTTGATCTTCGTATCGTAGGTCAGGGTGAAGCTCTCACGGATGGAGCTGGTGTTGGTCTTTGTCCAGTCGGCCAGTGGGTTACCGCCCACGTAGCTGGCCTGTGTCGTGATGGAGCCATACCAGTTCTTCACCTCATTGAAGCCATAGGTGTAGCCACCCTCAAGGTGTGCCTTCAGGCCCTTCAGCGGCGTCGTCCAGTCGAGGGCGCCGTTGAACACGAAGCCGCGATTGTTGCGCTTGCGCCAGTACTGCTCTGACTGCTCAGCCAGCGACATGTTGGCACGCTGCCACTCCACAATCTCATCGTCGCTCATGGTCGAGAAGTCGGGGGTGATCATTCCTGAGAGTCCCTTCGTAGCTACGCCGTAGAGTGACTGCTCGGTACGCACCTTGTAGGTTCCGCCCTGTGTACCCTGTCCGTTAGCCTCTTGGTCGTTGACACGTGCCGTCATCGAGAACTTCAGGTTCTTGTTGATGTCGTGGTTCAGCTTGAAAAGGAAGGAGTAACGGGTGAAGTCGTTGTTGGGCATCAGGCCGGAGTTGTAGTCATACGTACCCGAAAGGTTGAACTTGGTCTTGTCCGTACCGCCCTGCAAGCTGATATTATGACTCTGCGAGAGTGTGCTCTCACCAAAGAGGTCTTCCTGCCAGTCAATAGCTTCCTGGCTCTTGTAGAGATAGAGGTCGTCGAACACGCCGAACTGCTTGTAGAACGAGTTCAAGGCACTCTCGCCACGCAAGGCCGAATACTCGTAGTTCGACATCACGTAGTCGTAAGTGTCCATGACGTCCATACGCTTCGACACCTTTTTCGTCTGCAGGTAGCCATTGTAGTTGATCTGCGTCTTGCCAGCCTTTGCGTTCTTCGTAGTGATCAGGATTACACCGTTGGCACCCTCGGAACCGTAGATAGCCGTCGACGAGGCATCTTTCAGTACGGTAATGTCCTCGATGTCGTTGGGCGAGATGTCGCTCAGCTTGCCACCCTGGAATCCGTCGATGACGATCAGCGGCGTATTGTCACCGGTGATGGAGCCGCCACCACGCACACGGATGAGCACCTCGGCGTCGGGCGAACCGTCGGTGGTGGTGATGTTCACACCGGCCATCTTACCCGTCAAGGCCTCAGAAACGTTGGAAACAGGCACCTTCACCAGATCCTGACCGGTGACAGTGGCAACTGAACCCGTCAGGTCCTTCTTGCGCACCGAACCGTAACCAATGACCACGACGTCGTTCAGCGTCGTGTTGTCATCCTGGAGCACCACGCGCAGTGTGCTCTTACCCTTGACGCTCACCTCCTGCGACTTCATGCCCAGATAGGAGACGACGATGGGATTGTCGCCCTGCACTTTGATTGTGATGTTACCATCCAAATCGGTAACGCCTCCATTGCGCGTACCTTTCTCTAACACACTGGCTCCTATCACGGCCTCTCCTGTGCCGTCAACGACAGTCACCTTTGTCTGTGCGTTTGCCAGCAATGTCCCGCCAAGAGCAAGGACTGCCGACAGCACCATCCGTCTGGAATATGCTCCCAGTCGGATCAAGCTTCTCAGTTTGAAAGACATAAACAATTAATTTTTACTTGTTAGTTAATTAGTGATTGTTACAGTTTGCAAAATTACCTTTTTTTTAGCAAATGACAAAATAAAACGCAATTTTTTATTATTTCACGGCCAAATCTTTTGTCGTTTTAAGAAAAAAGACGTATCTTTGCACAAAAATAACATCCAACTACTAAAACAAAAGTTATGAAAAGACTGATTATCGCGATTGCCGTGTTCATGAGTGCAGTCAACATTTTCGCTGCCGAGAGACAGAAACTGAACTTCAACGCCGGCTGGTTGTTAGAGATCGGCGATATCAAGGGTGCCGAACAGCCGGGATTCAACGATGCGGCATGGAAGCCCGTCACACTGCCCAGGGCTTTCAATGGCGAAGAGGCTTTCCGGGTAGACATCGTCGACCTGACCGACACCATCGTCTGGTATCGTAAGCACTTTACGCTCAGCGCATCCGACATTGTCGGCAAAGTATTCGTTGAATTCGAGGGCGTACGTCAGGGTGCCGACTTCTACCTCAACGGCCATCACCTTGGACTCTCCGAGAATGGTGTGATGGCCAGCGGCTACGACCTTACTCCCTATGCCAAAGAAGGCGAGAACGTGATTGCCGTCCGCAGCGACAACTCGTGGCAGTATCGTTCGCGCGTCCACGACAGCCGCTATCAATGGAACGACCGAAACTTTAACGCAAACTACGGTGGCATCCCCAAGAATGTGTTCCTCCACCTCACAGGGAAGGTCTACCAGACGCTGCCTCTGTATTCCGACCTCGGTACTACGGGCACCTATGTCTATGCCACCGACTATGACATTGCCGGCCGGAAGGCGACGGTCCACATCGAGAGTCAGGTGAAGAACGAGGACAGCCAGCCACACCGTGTGGCACTCGTGTTCAGCCTGAAGGACGCCGAAGGCAAGACCGTGGCGCGCCAGGCAACGGCCAACACGGTAGACATCGCACCGGGGCAGACCGTCACGCTGAAGGCTGAGCAAACCGTCGGAGGACTCCACTTCTGGAGTTGGGGCTACGGCTATCTCTATACCGTCGAGACAGGCCTTCGCGAGATTGCCAACAACGGAAGCGAGGTCTCCATCGGCGACAAGGTCATCATCCGCACGGGCTTCCGTAAGACGGAATTTGGCAACGGCCTCTTCCGTCTGAACGACCGAGTGCTGATGATTCACGGTTATGCCCAGCGAACCTCGAACGAATGGCCCGGCGTAGGCATTTCCGTACCTGCCTGGCTCAGCGATTATTCCAACGCGCTGATGGTTGAGTCGGGCGGCAATCTCGTGCGATGGATGCATGTCACGCCGTGGAAACAGGACATCGAGTCGTGTGACCGAGTAGGTCTGCTGCAGGCGATGCCTGCCGGCGATGCCGAGAAGGATGTCGAGGGAGCCCGTTGGACACAGCGCACCGAACTCATGCGCGATGCCATCATCTATAACCGCAATAATCCCTCCATCATCTTCTACGAGGGCGGCAACGAGAGTATCAGCCGTGAGCACATGATCGAGCTGAAAGCCATCCGCGACAAGTACGATCCTTACGGCGGGCGTGCCATCGGTTCACGCGAGATGCTCGACATCAACGAGGCTGAATATGGCGGCGAGATGCTCTATATCAACAAGTCGGGCAAGCACCCTATGTGGGCAATGGAGGACTGTCGTGATGAGGGCCTGCGCAAGAATTGGGACGGATATTCCTACCCCTACCACAAGGAAGGCGACGGACCGCTCTATCGCAACGGTCCCGCACGCGAGTACAATCATAATATGGACCACTTCGCCCGTCAGATGGTGGAGCGTTGGTACGAGTACTGGCTGGAGCGCCCCGGCACGGGCCGTCGCGTCAGCTCGGGTGGCGTGAAGATTGTGTTCAGCGATACCAATACTCACCACCGCGGCGAGTCGAACTTCCGCATGAGCGGCGTCACCGATGCCATGCGTCTGCCAAAGGATGCCTTCTATGCCCACCAGGTGATGTGGGACGGATGGGTAGAGTGCGAAGCCGACCACACGCATATCGTAGGCCACTGGAATTATAAGCCTGGCACGGTGAAGGATGTCTATGTCATCTCTACTGGCGACAAAGTCGACCTCCTCCTCAACGGGAAAAAGCTGAGCATCGACTGCGAGCGTAAGTGGAAGTGGCTTTACACATTCAAGAATGTGCCCTTCGAGGAGGGAACACTGGAGGCAGTCAGCTACTCTGAGCCCAAGCAAGGTGCTGCGCAGGCCATGGCCATCACATCCCGCGACACGCTCGTCACCGCAGGCGAACCAGCCCAGTTGCGCGTCACCACCCTCCAGAATCCGGAAGGCATGAAGGCTGATGGTGCCGACATGATGCTCGTACAGGTAGAGGTGGTCGACAATGAGGGTCGCCGCTGTCCGCTGGACGACCGAATGATCCACTTCCAGCTGTGGGGCGAAGGTCAGTGGATTGGCGGTATGGGCACACGCAACAACCGACAGTACCAGCGCGACAACAACAATACCGACAAGTCGCTGCTCGACTCGGCCAACAAGCGAAACACCTCCGACAACTATGTCGGCCACATGTCATTGCCTGTTGAGTGCGGTGTGTGCCGTGTCCTCGTCCGCTCAACCACCAACGCGGGTGAGATAGGACTCGGAGTACAGGCTGAAGGCATGCGCGCTGCCTACCTTAACGTAAAGACCAACGACGTCGACGTGCCGAGGTACTTGCCACAGCTCACCCTACCCTGCCGCCTACAGCGTGGCGAGACACCACTCACGCCAAGCTATACCGACAGCAAGCGCACCATCGACATCGTCAGCGCACAGGCAGGCTCAAACGCTGAGAATGTCCAGAAGAGCTATGACGACAATGAACTGTCAGAATGGCAGAGCGACGGCGAGCGCGCCAATGCCTGGATTACCTATCGCCTCAGCCGTAAGGCTGCCGTCGACGAGCTGACGATGAAGCTCTCAGGATGGAGCAACCGCTGCTATCCCCTGGAGGTCTATGCCGGCAAGAAGAAAGTTTGGGAGGGTTTGACGGATGCCACGCTCGGCTACTGCCACATCCAGATTCCTCAGCCTGTTGCCAGCGATCGCCTCACCATCCGCATGATCGGCCCGTCGCAAGGTAGCGGACGCTTTGGCGACACGAAGGAGCTCGCTGGTGGCAATGCCGGAGAGTTCGACCGCATCCGCACTGCCCCCGGAAAGATCGAGCTGCGCATCATTGAGGTCGACCTGCTGGAGAATATCAAGTAATTCAACTTGCTCAATTTGGAGTGAAAGGGAGTGACAACAATTCAAGTTCCGAAAGTAGGATTTCGATCTCATTCGTGACAAAAACATATTAAACACCTATTTCGCAAGTAATGGAGTTAACTCCCAAAATAAAAGCAAATATGGAGAACGAACAACATGCACCTGAAGGAATCCTGCTGACCGACGACCAAGCTGGCGGACATATCAAGAAACGACGCGGCCGGAAGGCCTGGATCACCATCGCCGTGCTGCTCGCTATCGGAGCACTCGCCGCTGCGGCCTACTTCCTGTTCTTTCACAAGAGCCCGGAAGTAAGGGCCGCAGAGGCTGACCAGACGCAGTACGAGGAACTCGTCGACGACTGCAGGAAGGCCATCCGCCGCGCCGACTCCTTTGCCGACTTAGAGGCGGTGCAGGAGAAGATGGAGGACGTGGAGGATCTGGAGATCAAGCACAGCCGCACCCTACCCGACATCTACTGCCAGTACGACAACCTCGAGGAGCGATATGACAAAATGGCGCAAAAGCTGCGGCAGCAGGTCATCGACGAGGCTGAGCAGTACATCGACGACAACGACTATCGTGCCGCCTACGACACCTACCAGCAGGCTGCCAGCAGCCTGCCTGACGACAGCGACCTCGAGCGGAGACGCAACAGGATGGCAAGACAGATGGGATATATCTATGTCACAGACATTCAGTTTGCTAACTGTGAGCGCGACGGCACCGACATCGAGGCGGCGGGCACACGCCTACATTCCGACCGCATGCGCTATCTCTACCCGAAGGTGATTTACAATTCTCTACTGCCCAGCGGCCACAGCAATATCGAACTCAACCTGAAGTACAAGGTCTACTCACCTGACGGTAGACTCGACTGCAGCAGCAATTCGCCTGCAGGATATACCAACAAGGGCAGTTTCTGGGTGGCCGTCGGCGAGCGGAACCAAGGAGAGTGGCTCAACGGGTGGGGCAATGCCACCACATCGACCTATGGCCCAGGAGACTATTCCTTCGAACTATACTACGAAGGCCATAAGATCTACGAATGCGAGTTCACCATCTACTGAGAACACTTCAATCCTTCAATTCTTCAACTCTATAGAAAAGTCTGACAATGTGTCAGCCTTTTCTTTTTGGCACACTTTTAGCTGAACCACTTGCGTAAGGCTGACCGATGTAAAGGTCTCGCACGTACATTAAATTAATGACAGTAAAGATTCAATAAACAAACAAAAGTAACAAAACACTATGAACATCAAACCATTAGCTGACCGTGTGCTGGTATTGCCCGCACCGGCTGAGGAAAAAATCGGTGGAATCATTATTCCCGACACAGCAAAGGAGAAGCCCCTTCATGGTATTGTCAAAGCTGTTGGTAACGGCACAAAAGACGAGGTGATGTGCCTCAAGGAGGGCGACCAGGTACTCTATGGCAAGTACAGCGGCACGGAGATTGAACTCGAAGGAGAGAAGTATCTCATCATGCGCCAGAGCGACGTGCTGGCAGTCATCTGCTAACGTCTCTATTTACGATTAACTTATTTTCGATTTTCCATTGGCTGCGCCGTCGGAACCGGGATGAAGTGAATCGTAAAGGAAAGAACTAATAAATAGTAAATCGTAAATCAGCAAATAGTTAATAACAAAGATGGCAAAAGAAATCAAATTCAATATCGAGGCCCGCGAGATGATGAAGCAGGGCGTCGACCAGCTGGCAAACGCAGTAAAAGTAACACTTGGCCCAAAAGGCCGCAACGTTGTGATTGAAAAGAAGTTCGGCGCTCCTCAGATTACCAAGGACGGTGTTACCGTGGCTAAGGAAATCGAGCTTGAAGACCACTTCGAGAACACCGGTGCACAGCTCGTCAAGAGCGTGGCTTCGAAGACGGGCGACGATGCCGGCGACGGCACCACCACCGCTACGCTTCTCGCACAGGCCATCATCAGCGAGGGTCTGAAGAATGTCACCGCCGGTGCCAACCCCATGGACCTCAAGCGTGGTATCGACAAGGCTGTGAAGAGCGTCG
>CAMNHM010000042.1 GCA_946539475.1 uncultured Prevotellaceae bacterium
TGCGCGTCCAATTTCACTCCATTTCATCGGTATGTTACTTTTTCAAGTGGGCTCAATCATGATGCCTTCGCTGGCTGCCGTCGGCTGTCGCCCCTTCCGCACGCGGCTAATAGCACAGCTTGTGGAAGGGGCATTGCTCGCAGGTCTTGCTGTTCGTGGTGGGCGAGAGAGGCGTGCCGTGGTCGAACATCGTGGCGACGACTTCTGTCAGCAGCTGGCTGAATCGGTCGGCGTGCGTGAGGACGTTGTCGATGGGCACCTTGTCGAAGAGCAGCGTGGGGTCGTAGTTGTCCACTCCCGCATGCTGTACGAAGAAGAGTGCCGGTGCGACGGGTGGCTGTGGGCTCTTCCGTGCTACGATCATCGAGTAGAGCATTGCCTGCAGGTAGTAGTCGTTCTCGCTGCTGCGTTTCTCTCGCTCGAAGATGGCGTCGACGTTGGGCAGTGCGTTGAGGCGGTGGGCGCCAGTCTTATAGTCGATGACGCGTATGCGCTCCTGTCCGTTGCCGTCGGTGACGAGGTCCATGCGGTCGATGCGTCCGCCGATGGTGACCGTCTCGTTCGAGGGCAGCGTCAGCTGCATGCTGACGTCCTCCTCGAGCTTGAGGATGGTGAATGGCGTCAGCTGGCGGTCGATGGCGAGCAGGGTGCTCAGGTAGTGGATGATGACTTCGCGGTTGATGAGCTGCAAGCCGTTGAGGGGAGGCATGGCGGCGTGCCCCGTAAGGTGGAAGAGCTCCTGCCGGAAGGCCTCGTCGACGGCACGCTCGATGTCGATTTTCGATTTCAGCAGACGGTCGATGTCCTCGGCGACGATCTGCCCGTCCTGTCTCATCAGTCGGCTGTAGACGATGCGTGATGCCTCGTGGAAGATGGTCCCGAAGAGCCGTCCGTCGATGGTCTCGTCGTCCTCCTCGTCGGGTTCCCGCAGCTGGCACACATATTGGTAGTGGTACTTCAGCGGACAGGTGAGGTAGCGGTTGATGGCCGTCGGCGACAGCAGCGGCGGCATCAGGGCGCGGTTCTCGACGGGTTGTGGCTGCCGTGGGGTGTACTCCTGTCCGCCTTGCAGGGTGATGAGCTCCACGGGATGCGGGCTCTCCACCATCAGCTGCAGCAGGAAACGGCTCATCTCGCCCTTCTGGCCGTCGGAGGTGGCGTTGTTGTAGACGAGGGTGATGTCGCTGGCCCGCTGCAGCAGGCGGTTGAAATAGTAGCTGTAGATAGCCACTTTGTGGTCGGGCGTCGTAAGGCCGTAGGCTCGTCGCAGGTTGTAGGGTATGAACGATGTGTCGCTGACTCCGCGCGGCATGTTGCCCTCGCTGGCCGAGAGCATCAGCACGTGGTCGAAGTCGAGGTTGCGCGTCTCGAGCACACCCATCACCTGCAGCCCTTCTGCCGGCTCTCCGTGGAAGGGTACGGTGGCCGTCTGCATGAGCTGGTTGACGAGGCGTCCCAGGGTGATGATGTCGATGTCGAGGTCGCCGCTCTGGGTGAGGTTCAGCAGGCGGTTCAGGAGGGTGTATGCGCGGAAGATGCTTTCCTGCCGTAGCACGTCCTGGCTGGCAGTGTCGGTCTTGGCGATTGCCTGCATGACGTTGCATAGCCAGCTGAGCAGCTCCTCCTGTCGCGAGAGCTGGCTGTGGGGCTCTGCCGGCTCGGGTGACTGGAAGAGCAGGGTGGTGAGCGTGTCGGTGGACAGCTGGCTGCCGGTGGGGTAGTAGACGTGCTCCTCGGTGAGCTTCTTCCGCAGGTCGGCCATCTGCGGGTCGGCGGCTGCTATGTAGGGATGGCTAAGCACACCTGCCACCTGCCTCAGTCGCCAGCTGCCACGCTGGCTGTCGTAGCCGTCGCGGCGGAGGCTGACGAGCCGCTCGATGAGTGTGGCGACGGGTGCCTGTGCCAGTGAGAATCCCGTGGTGACGTTGACGGCTTCCAGCTCGCTGGGCAGGCAGTGGATGATGACGGGCAGCAAGCCCTCGTTGCACAGCACGATGGCCGTCCGCCGTCCGTCGCTGATGCGCCCTTTCTGCTGCAGCCACGAGGCGGCATAGCGTGCTTGGATGTTCTCGCTGGTGGCCGAGGCGATGGTGATGGTCTTGGGTTGCCGGAAGTTGTCGTAGATATCGTCGTCGCGGCTGTCGAGCTCGTTGGGGAAGTGGCTCAGATACTGGCTGATGAAGTGTCCTGCCTCGTTGTGGCTTCCCATGTAGTAGTGGTCGAAGTCCCAGTAGAAGCGGGCTTTCTGCTGCCGGCGAAGGATGTTGAACAGGCGCTGCTCGACGTTGAGCAGCACGTTGAACCCTACGAAGAGGTACACATCGTACGGGAAGGAGAGGTCGTCGGCGCTGACCACCTCACGGTAGAGCGCCCCCTCGTAGGCAAGCCCCTGCTGGCGGAGCCGATCGTTATAGTCGTGGTAGATGTCGCCCATCTTCGACCATAGTCGCAGGAAGCGCTGGCGCAGCTCGCTGTTGTGCTCTTCGGAGAAATTGCTGAAGAAGCGCTTCAGCACCTGTCGCTGCTCGTCGGTGAGGAAGCTGTCGTCGTCCATCTGGTGCAGGTCGGTGAGGTTGGCGAATACGCGGTCGGCATCGGCCATCTGCTTGTCGATGTCGTCGAAGTCGCTGAGCAGCACCTGTCCCCATCCGTAGAAGTGGTCGAGTGTCTCGTCGATGCCCGTCACGGCGGTAAACGACCGGTGCAGGTCGCATACGAGCTTGATGGGATCGGCGACGCTGCGCCCGGAGTGGCTTCTGAAGAGGTCGCTGATGGTGATGTAGGACGGGCTCCAGATGGGCTTTCCGGAGCGTCGGGCAAGGTGCTCGTTGAGGAATAGCGATGCGCGCTTGTTGGGAAAGACGACGGCTATGCGTGAGAGGTCCTCGCCGTACTTGGCGAGCATGTCCTCGGCGACGTGTTCCAGGAATGGTTTCATGATGGCAGTGATGTTACTTCGATAATCTTGTTGCTATAGACGAGCCAGAGGTATCCCCTGACATTGGGCAGGCGCATCTCGCTGAGCAGCTGCATGTACTGGCGCACCTGCTGGTGATATTCCTCGCGTTCGCGGCCGAACTTGAAGTCGACGACGATGGTCTCCCGTCCGTCGGTCATCACGCGGTCGGGGCGTCGCTCTTCGACCTTGCCCGTCTGCTTGTCGACGGTGAGGATCGTGCACTCGTTGAAGAGTGTCCATCGCCCAGGCTTGAACCATTCGGCCACGCGAGGGCTGGCAAGCCGCTGGCGGAGCATCTCGATAAGGCTGGTTCGTGTCAGGCTTCCGTTGTAGAGCAGTCCGTCCTGCTCCATCTGGAAGAGGGCGGCCTCGACGTCGTCGCTGGTGCGGATGGTGGAGAGCACGCCGTGCAGCACGCTGCCCACCTGTATGTAGTCGGCTTGCCGGCTCTGCTCGTCGTCGGTGGTGCTGACGAAGTCGCGGCTCTTGTTGCTCTGCCTGAAGCTCACCTGCGCGGGGAAGATGCCGATGCCGACCTTTACCGTCGTACTCTCCTGCAGGAAGGGGTTGGGCTCTTTCTTCTTCGTCTTCGACGACGGTCTTTCCTTCTTGGAAAACGAGAGCTCGCCATACTCGAAGACGAGTGGCGCGCCGGCATCCTCTTGGCCTTCCTGACGCGAGCTCTTCAGCGCTTTGGCCACCTCGGGCAGCACCGTCTCGATCAGCTTTGAGCGATATTGCGCGCCCGTCTTGCGCTTGCCGTAGACGAAGAGGCATTTCGAGGCTCGCGTGAATCCCACGTACAGCAGGTTGATGTTGTCGACGATGTTCTGGGAATGCTCCTCTTGGAAGGCTTTTTGGTAGATGGTGCCGGCAGTGCCTTTCTGGCTGAACCTGACGGGAATGAGGGGCAGCTGGTTGAAAGGCTCCTTGTCGGGTGTTGCCCATAGTATTTCGTCCAGCTCGAGCTTCCAGTCGCATTTCGGAATGAGCACGTAGGGATATTCCAGACCTTTCGACTGGTGTATGGAGATGATGCGGAGGCCGTCGGCTTCAGGGCTCTGGATGGTCTTCTTGTGGAGGCTCTCGTCCCATTCGCGTAGGAAGGCTTCGACGTCCGAGCCGCTGTCGGTGGTGAATCTGACGACCTGGTCGAAGAAGGCGCAGACATAGGCACTCTGCTGGTCGGCTCTGTCAAGACGGAAAAGGGCGTACAGGCGCTCCACCAGCTCGTAGAGTGGCAGCTGCAGCAGGGTGGGGCCGAACTCTTCGGGCAGGCATCCGTCGATGCTGCCCGAGTATGCCTTTGCCAGGTAGGCACGCGAGATGACGTTGTCGGGATGGAGGAGATAGCGGAGGCTCTCCATCATCGTGACCACCGACGTGGAGGCGTCGAGGCGGAAGGCCTCGTTGCTCACCACCTTCAGGCCGGGTAGCCGCTGCATGAGGTGCGCGGCAATGTCGGGGATGATTTTGTTCACGCGTACGAGGATGGCAATGTCGGTGGCCGCCACGCCGTTGGCCATCAGCTCAGCCACCTGGCTGCTCAGCATCTCCAGCGTCTGCTGCTCGTAGTCGGCAGCAGGCAGGAGGCTCACCTTGACGTAGCCTTCCTCCTCCTTCCCCTCAGGCACTTTCTGGAAGACGTCGTTGTAGGCACTGACGTCTTCTTGACGGGCAGCTTCGGTGAAGAAGGCATTGTTGAAGTCGACGATGCGCTTGGCCGAGCGGTAGTTGATGTCGAGCGGCTCGATCTTGACCATGTCGGCAGCATTTGCGAACTCGTCCTCGATGCCTGCCAGCAGCCGCCAGTCGCCACTGCGCCATCGGTAGATGCTCTGTTTCACATCGCCCACGATGAGGTTCTCGGCGCCATTGTGGCTCATGGTCTCCTGGAGGAGCACCTTGAAGTTCTTCCACTGTACGGTGGAGGTGTCCTGGAACTCGTCGATCATGATGTGCTCTAGCTGTGCACCGATCTTCTCGAAGATGAAGGGCGAGTCGCTGCCGTCGATGAGCTCGTGCAGCAGCTGCTGGGTGTCGGAGAGGAGGAAGCGGTTCTGGTCGTCGTTCAGCTCCCGTACCTTCTGCTCGATGCTGCTCAGCAGGCGTAGCTGGTTGAGGTGCCCGAGGGTGAGGTCGGCACTCTTGTACATCTCCCACTGCTTTGGCTGCTGCTCCACGGCGTAGCGCAGGATGTCGCCGAGCGTCGATCCTGCCAGTTGTACAATCTCGTCGTGTCGGGGATGCTTCTTCTTGCACCACTTCTCGGGTTGCCCCAGGCAGTCGCTGACACGCGCGCCGACGACCGTCTCGTCGAAGATGCCTTTCTGAAGTTTCAGGAAGAGGCCTGCCACGCCCGTACTGCCATAGCTGAAGTCGTCGACGGTGAGGCCCTCTGCCTCTAGCTCGTCGAAGAAGGTGGCGGCGATGCCTTCCATCCGCTCGCGCGCCTCTTGGCGAATGTCGCGCAACTGCTGCTGATAGTGGGTGAAGAAGTCCTTCTCGTCGGAGAGCTGGCGGAGCGCCTCGCGACGACTCTTGTAGAAGTCTTCGAAGATGGTCATCCCGAACTTCTTGATCGCGCCGATGACGTTCCACGACTGGTCGTCGTTGATGTTGTCCATGATGTACTTCAGCAGCCATTGCAGGAGCAGGTCGGTCGTCGAGAGGGAGTCGATGAGCTTGTCGACGGCCATCTCCTCCACCTGCTTGTCGTTGAGGCCCAGCCGTAGGTTGGCTGTCAGGTTGAGCTCGCGGGCAAGGTCGCGCATCACGCTCTGGAAGAAGCTGTCGATGGTCTCCACGCGGAAGTAGCTGTAGTTGTGCAGCAGCAGCTGGAGTGCCTGCCCGGCGCGTTCCTGCATCTGGGTGCGGGTGATGCTGCCTCCGAGCTTTTCCATCACTTTGTCGGCATAGGACTCCGACCCCTCGAAGCCGCGCCAGATGCCATACAGCTGGCTGAGGATGCGCATCTTCATCTCCTCGGTGGCCTTGTTGGTGAAGGTGACGGCAAGTATCTGCCGATAGCTCTGCGGGTTGCGCACCAGCAGCTTGATGTATTCGGTGGCCAGCGTGAAGGTCTTTCCGCTGCCTGCGCTGGCTTTGTAGACGGTGAGTGGATGGGGCATTTGTTTTCTTTTTCTAGGATGTTCTAGGTGATTCTAGGTTTTTCTGGGATTACCAGCGCCGGAAGAGCTCGAAGGTGAATTTCGTGCCGAACTCCTCGAAGCGGGTGTTGAAGAAGCTGGCGAAGAATCCCAGCGAGACGTAGCGGCAGGTGAAGCCGTATCCCAGCTCACTATACAGTCGGGTGTCGGCCAGTGAGATGCTGCTCAGATAGATGCGCTCGCGCTCTACGTATCGCCCCACCAGTGGCAGGAACGATGCTGCCAGCAGTGGCGACTCGAAGGAGACGTTTCCGCGTATGTAGTACTTGCTCTGGTTGTACACCCGCGATCGCAGGAGCTGGAAGTTGCCCGACCAGTCGTCGTCCCATCCGCCAGGGAGGTTCTCGTCGCGGAAGTTGGAGTAGTCCATGAAGAAGTTGGCATCGCGCTTGGTGTAGAAGCCGGCGCCCAGCCGCAGGTTGAGCGTCTGCAGCCGCTGGAGGCGTTGCTTCAGCGAGGCGTCGATCTCCCACCGCTCGTAAGCCAGATAGTTGTCCTTGAGCTTCATCCCGCGCTCGTAGTCGATGCTGAACAATGGGCCCTTGCGCCAGGGGCGCGTCTTGATGCCCAGGGCGGGTGCAAAGCTTCGGTATTCTGTGGGCATACCCCATTGTGTCATCCCCTGCTTGTTGACAGCCTTCCGGTGATGGAGCACCGTACCGGCCTCGATGGCCAGTCGGTTGTTCAGCGGAAGGCTGCTGATGACGCGCATGTTCCAGTCGTCGAACTGGTCGAGGTCCATCTCGTCGAGCTCGGGCAGGTCGCCCAACTGCCGCTTGAGCTCGTCGATGACGGTGGAGTTGTAGATGCGGTTGCCGCTGGCCCATGTCAGCTCGGTGTAGGCTTCGCGGTCGCGGTAGGTGTACTCTAAGCGCAGGGGGATGCTGAAGTAGAACTTCCGCTGCTTGAAGTTGTAGCCGAAGCGGGAGTTCAGGCCCACCGAGGCATTGTCGCTCAGGTTCAGCCGCGCTCCTAGCTTCATGCGGTAGGAGAGTCCCTTGCGGTGGCTGTAGCTGATGTACTCG
Source organism: uncultured Prevotellaceae bacterium (assembly GCA_946539475.1). Next base: position 7,155 of record CAMNHM010000042.1, read on the forward strand.
GGGTTGAGGATGGGCGACAGGCGCACATAGCCCACCTCCGAGCTGGCTCTGAGGCTGCGTATGAGGTTCTCGCCGATGAGGTCCCATCCTATTTCCTTGAAGTAGTTGCGCTTGTGCTTCTTGGGCAGCTGCTGCAGGGTGTCGATGACGACGGTGTCGGGCTTGTTGCGACGTGCCCGGAGCGAGTCGCGATAGTCGTAGATGGCTTGCTCCTCTGCCGACAGGCTGTAAGGGCGTACGGAGTCGATGAGCTGTCGGTCGCCCTTCACGTTGACGGTGTCGGGCAGGGTGATCGGACAGTCGTAGGCAGCCTCGAAGGTAGAGTGGATATGGTTGCCCATGAACTTGAAGTTGACGTTCGTCCGGCAGAGCTTCGGCAGCAGTGCCCGCGACCCGTAGTCGCCCTGCTGGGTGAGTGTCTGGAAGTGGAGCATGTCGAACTCGCCGTTCATCTCGGCATCAATGATGTGGCCCGTCTTCGTCTCGACGGTCGCCTGTCCGTGGACGAGCTGTGTGTTGGCGACGTGGCGCGGATGGAAGTAGATGCGCGTCTGCTTGTCGTTGATGGGCGTCGTGCTGTAGCGGTAGAACACGCGGTTCGCCCTGTGGAAGGGCGATAGGATGTGGTCGCCGTAGAGCGTCTCCTCGTAGAGTGTCGGCGTGATGAACTCCAGCAGCGTGGGCATCGTGCGCCGATTGTGGGGGATGGTGGTGTAGTACACCTGCCGCAGGTTCTCCAGCTGGCCGTCGTCCTTGAAGGTCAGGCGGCTGTATTGCTCGCTGACGAACGCGCGCTCTCCGCGGGCGATGGCGTACATCGATGGTACGCACCACAGCGTGAAGTTTCGCCGCTGCGTCTGGTAGAGGTGCTTGATGTAGACGTTCGACTGGAATCCGCTGACGTTGTTCGTGTAGTTATGGGTGAAGTTGAAGACGCGGTTCAGCACCAGCGAGTCCTCGTGGGTGTAGGCGCTGGCCGTCGTCAGCGAGGCGGCGGTCAGCAGGAGGGTCAGGATGATGCTGTCGATGCGTTTCATGGGGTGGCGGTGGGTTGCTATTCCTGGACGTTGCCCAGCGAGTGTGTGATCGATGCTACTACGCTTGAGAGGCTCTCGCCCGGACAGTAGCGGAGGTATTTCGTTGGCCGTCGCGAGCTGTCGCGGAATAGTCCTTCGGTGATGTTGTCAAGGTCGGGGGCGCCGGCCGGCGATGGCATGAAGGGTATCTCGTCGGGCGTGAAGCCCAGCAGCCCCGTCAGCATCTGCCCGACGAGCAGCGCCATACGGGTGAAGTGGAGGCGCTCGATCCAGCCTTGCAGCTTGACGAAGTCGACGCGGTCGCCCTGTGTCCTGAGCTGCCGGCCCAGGTCGACCACCTGCCATAGCTGGATGCCCTCACGCAGCGTCGCCTTGACGATGCTGAGCAGCGTGACGAGCATCGTCAGCGTCGGGGCCACCGTCTCAATGCGCTGTCCGGCAATGACGACGTGCGTCGTGCCGCCGTCCAGCCGCTCCTGCTCGATGATGTTCTGCAGCGTGTGGTTGTTCAGCTTGTTGCTGAGGGTGAGCATGCGCTGGCGATGCTCCACGAGCAGGCTCTTCCACTGGTAGCGTAGCAGGTGCTTGCGGCTGTCGTCAGCCTTGCTGCCGTTGGCCTTCGCCCATTCGTCGGCCTTGTTGCCCTGGGTGGCAAAGGGGAAGTAGATGTTCACCGCTCCGACGTGGTGATGATCGGGACGAGGGAACAGCGTGCCGCTCGTCCAGGGCTCCATGAGCATCGGGCGCAACTGCCGCTCGCCAAGCGTGGCCAGCAGCTCGGCCACCTCGCTGCTCGCCTGGCGGTAGCGTTGCTCGGCTTGTAGTGTGGCCTCCTGCCACTGTCGGGTGAGGTCGTCGGTGAGGCGCATGAAGAACTGCTCCAGACAGGCTTCCTGTCCGTCGTAGAGTAGGGGAGCGAGGTCCAGTGCCTGCGCCCACTGCAGCACCTGCCGCCATTTCCATGCCGACATGGGCTCTATCTGCTCCTCCGTGCCGAAGGCTCCTGCTCGCAGCAGTCGGAAAAAGTTTCTCTGGGTGATGTTCACTATGGTGGATTCTCTTTTTTTATGGTTCTTAGGGGGATAGGACAAGGGTCTCAGACCGAATAGCGGCGGGGATATCGGAGCAGGATGGCCAGCAGGGCTGCCACGCCGATGGCTACGGGATAGCAGAGCGTGGGGATGATGTCGATCGGGCTAATGGCTGCCAGGCCCGCTGCCATCAGCAGCTGGGCGCCATAGGGGATGAGCCCCTGCACGGTGCATGAGAACGTATCGAGCAACGAGGCGCACTTGCGCGGGTCGAGCCCGTACTTCTCGCCTATCTGGCGGGCGATGCCTCCGACGGTGATGATGCTCACGGTGTTGTTGGCCGTGCAGATGTTCACCAGGCTCACCAGTGCCGCTATCGACAGCTCGGCGCCTCGCTTGCTGCTGATGTGGCGCGTCAGGCGCTTGATGATGTAGTCGATGCCACCGTTGGCCTTGATCAGCTCGAGCAGGCCGCCTGCGAGCATCGTGATGACGATGAGCTCGCCCATGCCCTTGATGCCGTCGCCCATAGCCTGCATCCATACGAAGACGTCGCCGAAGCCGCCTGTCAGCAGTCCGATGATGCCCGTCAGGATGATGCCCAGCGTCAGCACCACCATCACGTTCACTCCGATGACGGCGGTGAGGAGCACCACCAGATAGGGCACTACCTTTACCGCTTCCACCTTGGGAATCTCCGTCGGCGACGTGATGCCCTGTCCCAGGAACAGGTATACGACGAGTACCACGACGGCGGCAGGCACCACGATGAACGAGTTCACCTTGAACTTGTCGCTCAGCTGGCAGCCCTGCGACTGTGTGGCGATGATCGTCGTGTCGCTGATGAACGAGAGATTGTCGCCAAAGAACGAGCCGCCCACCACCGCACCGACGAGCATGGCCGTCGAGGCCTCCGTCTGCAGCGCCACGCCGGCGGCGATGGGCGTCAGCGCCACGATGGTGCCCACGCTCGTGCCTATCGACAGCGAGATGAAGCAAGCCGCCAGGAACAGCCCTGCGAGCATCATCTCGCCCGGCAGCAGCGACAGCGACAGGTTGACCGTGGCATCGATGCTGCCCATCACCTTCGCAGAGTTGGCAAAGGCGCCGGCCAGGATGAAGATCCAGATCATGAGCATCATCTGGCTGTTGCCAGCCCCACGGCTGAAGACGCTGATGCGCCTCTGGAGCCTCCCCCGGCTGATGGCGATGGCATAGACCGATGTGGCGAGGAACGCCACCGTGATGGGCACGCGATAGAAGTCACCAGCCGTGATGCTGGTGACGAGGTACAGTGCTACGAACACCGCCAGCGGCGACAATGCGATGAGCCCTCTCTTCACTCCCTCACTACAGCGTTACGCCGTTCTTGAAGATGGATATCTCGCGGTAGTCGTTAGCCTCGTTGCGGGCATGCTCGCCACTGGCAACACTGAGCACCTTGTCGATGAACTCGGGCAGCAGCTCCTGCATCGTGCGCCCCTCGACGAGCTGACCGGCGTTGAAGTCCACCCACTGCGGCTTTCGCGCTGCCAGCGTGGGGTTGGTGGCAATCTTCATCGTGGGCACAAACGTGCCGAAGGGCGTGCCGCGGCCAGTGGTGAAGAGCACCAGGTGGCATCCGCAGGAGGCAAGGGCCGTCGACGCCACTAGGTCGTTGCCGGGAGCCGACAGCAGGTTCAGGCCTCGGGCTTCGAGGCGGTCGCCATATTCCATCACGCCGCTCACGGGAGCTCGGCCGCACTTCTGCGTGCATCCCAGTGCCTTGTCCTCGAGCGTAGAGATGCCGCCAGCCTTGTTGCCGGGCGAAGGATTCTCGCCGACAGGCTCGCCGTGGGAGAGGAAGTACTCCTTGAAGTTGTTGATCATCCTGACGGTCTTCTCGAACAGCTCGGGCGTCTCGCAACGGTTCATCAGAATGGTCTCGGCGCCGAACATCTCGGGCACCTCCGTCAGCACGCTCGTGCCGCCCTGCGCCACCAGCCAGTCGCTGAACTCGCCGACCAGCGGGTTGGCGGTGATACCGCTGAAGCCGTCGCTGCCGCCACACTTCAGGCCTACGCGCAGCTCGCTGACGGGCACCGCCTCGCGCTTGTCCGTGCGGGCGGTGGCGTAGAGCTCGCGCAGCACCTGCATGCCGGCCTCCACTTCGTCGCCCTCCACCTTCTGCGTCACCAGCAGGCGGATGCGCTCATGGTCGTAGTCGCCCAGCATCGCCATGAACTCGTCGGGCTGGTTGTTCTCGCAGCCCAGGCCCAGCACCAGCACACCGCCGGCATTGGGGTGCAGCACGATGTCGCGCAGCACCTTCCGCGTGTTCTCATGGTCGCCCGAGAGCTGTGAGCATCCGTAGTTGTGATGCCAGCAGTAGATGTTGTCGATGCCCTCGCAGCCCGTCTCCTCGCGGAGCTGGCGGGCCAGGCGCTCGCCGATGCCATTGACGCAGCCCACGGTGGGCACGATCCACAGCTCGTTCCTAACGCCCACGTCGCCATTCTTCCGGCGATAGCCCATGAACGTGCGCTCCTCACGCGGGATGCTCAGCTGCTCGCCGACGGGCTCATAGGTGTACTCCAGCGTGCCCTTCAGGTTCGTCTGCAGGTTATGCTCGTTCACCCACTGTCCTGCTGTCATTGCCTCGCGGGCGTGGCCGATGGGATATCCATACTTGATAATGTTTTCGCCCGCGCGTACATCCTTTATTAGTACCTTGTGTCCGGCGGGGGTGTCCTGTTGCAGGGTGATCGCCTGCCCGTCGACGCAGATCGTCTCTCCCTTCTGCTTTGGCTGCAGGCAGACGACGACGCTGTCAGCCGGATTGATTTTCAAGAAAGTAGCCTGTTCCATATCTGTAGTTTATTTCGATGAATGACTTAAAACTCTGCAAAGTTACGAAAAAACGAGAGAAGAACAAAACAAATTTGTTTGTTTTTTCTTCCGAGTGACAGTAACTTCGCTGTCGCAGACGACAAAGTTACGAAAAACTGCCAGCGTCGCCCTGTCAACTTCGTCTCGTTCCCTCGCCACTTACGTCCCGCTAGCTTGGACTTTCGGTGTGCTTAGGTCCGAGACTCAGGGTATGTAGTTTCGGAGGTTCTTGCGCGATCTTCGGAACTTCCCGGGCTGAGTTCCGTTACTACGCAGGCTGCCGTCCGATACTAGCCTCGCGTCCGAGGCCGCCTCGCGTCCGAGGCCGCAGAGCGTCCCGTTTCTGGGTGCAAAGGTACAACAAGTTTTAGAGACTTGCAAATTTAACTTATCTTCACGCTCCGTCCGCCCATAGGCCACCGTCCACGGTCACTGCGAGTTCGCCAATAGGGCCTGCCCCTGCTTCGACGTGAAAAAATGGTTACAAAGCATAGGACTGTGAATATTATCAAATTATCAAATTATCAATTATCGATAAGGTTTGAGCAAACCCTTATTATATTATATATTATATTATAATAAAAGTTTGGACGTAAAAATCCCGACAAAAACATGCTTAACGATAATTCGATAATTCGATAATTTGATAATTTCAAAAACGACTAGAAGAATCATACAACGAACGGCAACAAGCAGAAACCCAAGAAGATACGTGGTACGATGGGGTGCTACTACGACGACCAGCTGCTCTTCACGCCTCAGGGCACTGGGCAGCCCCAGTATGAGAGCCTGAAGAAGATCGGCGGCGGGGCGATGATGCGCACCATAGGCGAAAACACAGGCTTTCCGGTGGGTCAACTGAAAGTTCTCTCCGACACTGTCGGCCGACTGTCGGCCAACTGCCGACCTGCGCGATCAGCTCGAAAAAGTGCTGAAAAGCCTGTCCAGCCTACTAGCGGAGCCCGCTCCGAGAGGGTGAAAATGATGGCTGCCGACGGCTGCTTAGTCGCCGTCAACCTGGCAAAAGCTCAGCTGGAAATACGCATGACCATCGGCCTGCACGTGTCTCCTCATTGCTTAAAAACTTTTACACCAACATAACAAGGATAAGCATATGCCAGGAGGTGGAGCGTCAGCGACGTATGCCAAAACAAGATGGGGTTCAGGTTCAAGATGAGCTAGAAATCGATTCAAGGTTCATGTGTGCTAATCCCCAGCGTACCAAATCCCCAGCGTACCAAAGCCCCAGCGGGGCTTGATAGTGGTAGCTAGCCATTGAAATGGCTGGCTACCATTATCAGATGCCTACGGCATCACTTCCAAAATAGGGTGTACAATATGATGTACCACAAAAATGGCAGGAATGAAGATACTGACCCCACCCCCAACCCCTCCCCTACAAGGGAGGGGAGGGCCTACGGAGTTCCAAGCGGCGGGCAAGGCGGCAGCAGCTCCCCTCCCTTCGAGGGAGGGGAGTGCCTACGGAGTTCCAAGCGGCGGGCAAGGCGGCAGCAACTCCCCTCCCTTCAAGGGGAGGGGCTTGGGGTGGGGTCTGTAACTTTAAAAATATAGGTACATGATATTGAACAACCTACTTCCAAAACTTGATATTGTCTAATTATCAAATTATCGAATTATCGTTAAGGGGTTCCGAAAGTGCGAAAATCTTCCGAAACCCCTTTGTTTTCACCCTTCGTCTCAATTTTGCCCGACGAGCGTCAGCTGTGCTGGCTGCAGATGTGCGGCTGAGGCGACAGCGGTGACCGTCTGCCCCTGCTGTGGCTGTATGTAGGCCACCAGGCGTCCGCCGTTGAGGCGCAGCCGTGATGACGGCCGGTAGTCGGGTGATCGTCTGACGGGATGGTTCTGCTCCATCATGGCATTCTCCATACCCAGCAGTCGTGCTCCGCGCAGCATGAGCGTCACTTCGTTGTCGGCAGTCTTCACGAGGTTGCCGTCGGCATCGACAGCCTCTATGAAGAGATGCATGCTGCCGTAGGACGTGATGCGCAGGGCAACGGGCGCGCCGGTGGTGCGTATCTCGTAGGAGGCGCCGTTGTCGGCCTCACAACGCAGGGTGCCTGGCTGGTAGTCGACGTCGCAGTAGAGCACTTCGGTCTGCTCGTCGCGCTGGAACTTGACGTCGAGCGGCTGTCCGTTGAGCAGCAGGCGGGCCGTCGGTGCGTTGGTGTAGCATACCACGCGCACGCGCTGTCCTGCCTGGTAGTTCCAGGTGTCGGTGGCATAGGTCGAGATGAATCCTCCGCCGCCTCCTCGACGTCCGCCGCTGCGCTGTCCGCCTGCGGCATAGGTGCCGATGTAGCACATGGGCTTCTCGCTCCAGAGCATGGCGCGATACCATCCGTTGGGCTTGCGCTGTCCGGCGAGGTCGAGGATGCCGGCGCTCGATCCGCGTGCAGGCCACTGTCCGCTCTCACCCAGGTAGTCGATGCCCGTCCAAAGGAACTGCCCGAAGATATGCTCCTTGTCGCGCACAGCCTTCCAGGCTGCCAGGTCGTGGCGGTTCTCCGAACCGTAGAGCACACGGTTGGGATAGCGCTGATGATCCTGGTCGTAGCGGCTCTCTGTGTAGTTGTAGCCCACCACGTCGATGGCCTCGGGATAGGCAGTCTCGTTCGACATGACCACACCGGCCAGGGCACCCGTAGTGGGACGTGAAGCATCGATGTCCTTCACGATGCGTGCCAGGCGCTGAGCGATGCGTCCTATGCGCTCGGCATTGGGCTGGTTGGGCTTGTAGCCGCCGTACATGGGCTGCGTGAAGTCCTTGCCGTCGCCGTCGAGCACGGGGTGAGAGTAGGGATCGTTGGGATAGTCGACCTCATTGCCGATAGACCAGAGGAAGATGCAAGGATGGCATCGGTCGCGCCGCACCATGTCGGCCACGTCGCGGTCGATCCACTCTTCGAAGTAGCTGTAGGTGCCTTCGTAGCCCGGCCGTCCCTGGTTCCATCCCTTGAGCCACTTGCGCTTGGGAAATTCCCACTCGTCGCTGGCCTCGTCCATGACAAGCATGCCCAGCTCGTCGCAGATGTCGTAGAGAGCGGGCGCATGGGGATTGTGGGCCATGCGCAGGGCATTCACGCCGATGTCCTTCAGCTCCTGCACACGGCGTCGCCATACCTCCTGGGGCACAGCGGTGCCGAGCACGCCGGCATCATCGTGGACGCAGACTCCCTTCACCTTCATCCACTCTCCGTTGAGGGCAAAGCCCTTGTCGGGCGAGAACTCCAGCGTGCGCAGCCCTGCGCGCACCACCGACTCGTCGCCGTTGCTCAGGCGTGTGGTGAGGGTGTAGAGATAAGGCTTGTCGAGCGTCCAGCGCTGTGGGTTGCTGACGTTCAGCCGTACGGTCTTCTTTTGCTCGGCAGCGATGGTGGTCGATGTGGTGGCGACAGTCTTTCCGTCGGCATCCTTCAGCTCTACGACGGCCTTCAGCTGGAGGGGCGTCTTTGCGGAGCGGCAGTCGGTAGTCTCGATATCGACCTCCAGCTCAGCCTTCTTCGCATTGATGCGTGTGAGGCGGTAGGCCGTTCCCCACTGGGCAAGGTGTACCTCGGGAGCCGTGATGAGCCATACGTCGCGATAGATGCCCGATCCTGTGTACCAACGGGAGTCGGCCTCCTGTGAGTGGTCGACGCGCACTGCCAGCACATTGTCGCCATCTGTCTTCAGGTAGGGCGTGAGGTCGTAGAGGAAGGATGCGAATCCGCTGGGCCGCTTGCCCAGTAGGTGCCCGTTGAGGTAGACCTCAGAGTGGTTGTAGACGCCCTCGAAGTAGATGTAGTATTTGGTTTGAGAGTTGAGGTTTGAGAGTTGAGAGTTGAGGTTTGAGAGATGCTTGCGGTACCAGCCGATGCCTCCTGGTAGGTAGCCTTGGCAGGAGCCTTTGTCGGGCGACATGGGCAGTTCCACGCCCCAGTCGTGGGGCAGGGTGACACGGCGCCATCGGGAGTCGTCGAAGGCGGGGCTCTTCATCTCGGGCGACTCGCTGACGTTCCAGCTGGAGTCGGCGCGCAGGAATCGCCAGTCGTCGTTCATTCGCTCGGCCTTGCCGAACGATACCTGAGCCTGCATCTCACTGGCGAGGAGGAGCAGGAGTAGGGGAAGCAGTCGTTTCATGTGTTGAGGTTTGAGAGTTGAGAGTTGAGATTTGAGATTTGGGGCTAGCGCCTGGAGAGCTCGCTCCACTTCGGAGGCTCCACGCCCAGCAGATGGCGCACGAAGAAGTCGGCACGCTTGTGCTCGCCGTAGGTCTCGCCCATAGTGTGGCGGGCGCCGGGAATGACCACCAGCTCGAAGTCCTTGCCGGCACGCTCGAGCGCGTTCACCACCTGCATGGTGGAGGCTGGGTCGACATTGTCGTCGAGCTCGCCCACGAGTAGCATCAGCGGGCGCTCGAGTCGCCAGGCATTCTCCACGTTCGAGCACTCCACATAGCTGCTGTCGATGGGGTAGCTCATCCACTGCTCGTTCCACCAGATCTTGTCCATGCGGTTGTCGTGGCATCCGCAGGCAGCATAGGCCGCCTTGTAGAAGTCGCCGTGGAAGAGCACTGCCGATAGTGCGTTCTGTCCTCCGGCCGAGCATCCGTAGATGCCCACGCGGTCGATGTCGATGTAGGGATACTTCTCGGCTGCGGCCTTGATCCAGGCGATGCGGTCGGGCAGTCCGGCGTCCTTGAGGTTCTTGTAGCACACCTCCTCGAAGGCCCTGGAGCGGAAGGAGGTGGTCATGGCGTCGAGCTGGACGACGATGAATCCCAGCTCGGCCAGATCCTGGAGGTAGTAGAGCCAGGGTGTGAACGACTTGGGCACGTACTGGTCGCCGGGGCCCGAATAGATGTATTCGATGACGGGATAGCGCTTCGAGGGGTCGAAGTTGGAGGGGCGCTGGATGAGTCCCCACATGTCGGTCTTGCCGTCGCGTCCCTTTGCTACGAACACCTCGGGCGCCTTCCATCCCTCTGCCTCCAGGCGGCTGATGTCGGCAGTCTCCAGGGTGCGCAGTATCTTGCCGTCCTTGGCCGAGCGGAGCACGGTGACGGGCGGTGTGGTGACGGTGGAGTAGGTGTCGATGAGGTAGGCCATGTCGTCGGTGTAGGTGACGCTGTGGTGGCCCTCCTCAGGGGTGAGGCATACGAGGTTCTTGCCGTCGAGCCCTATTTTATAATAATGTATGAAGTAGGGGTCCTCCTCCTGGGCGGCACCCTTGCGGCGGTCGCTCTCGCGCAGGCCGGTCTTGCCGTTGGCCGAGAAATAGACGACGCCCTTCTTCTCGTCGACATGCTGGATGCCACGCACGTAGTATTCGCCGCGAGTGACCTGCCGGATGAGCTGCGCCTTCTGTCGGTCGTAGAGGTAGATGTGGTGATAGCCGTCGCGCTCGCTGGTCCAGAGGATGCGCTTTCCGTCCTCGAAGTCATGGCGCTGCTGGCGGTTGTAGTTGATGTACTTGTCGTTGCGCTCCTCGATGAGCGTGCGCACCTGTCCCGTCACGGCCGAGAGCTCGAGCACGCGGTAGGTGTGGTGCCCTCGCTCGTTGAACTCGAAGGTGACGGTCTGGCCGTTCTTGTCCCATCGCGGCATGCTCACCTCATACTGATGCTGGAAAAGCTCCGTAGAAGGCTCGACGACGCGCCCTGTGGCCACCTCGACGATGACGGGCACGCGGAAGTTGAGCGAGTCGCCGGGCTTGGCATACTCCTGCTTGTGAAGCACGGGCTGCACGGCATTCCTGGGCGACGACTCGACATAGTAGATATAATGCTTGGGAGCCGGCTTGATGCGCACGGTGGCATAGTAGCGCCCGTCGGGCGAGAACGAGCCCCAGGCCGAGTAGTAGAACGTGGAGTCGCCGTTAGCTGTCAGCTGGCGTGTGTCCTCACCCTGTCGGGCCCAGAGGTTGTAGTCGCGAACGAAGATTCGCACCCGCTCGTCGGGCGACTGCCGCGAGCCGTCCATCTCGTTGGGCACCTCTGCCCAGTGTCGCTGCTGTCCGCCGCCTCTGGGCCATTGCCGCTGCTGCTGCCGCTCGGGATTCTCCGGCAGCAGCGTGACGGTGTTCTTGTCGGCATCGACCTCCTTGTAGATTTGTTTCTCGCCATCGAAGACGGAGTACCAGAACTTGTGCTCGTCGCGCATGGGGTGTACGCGGACGTCGCCGAAGGCCACTTTGCCTGAGTATTTCCCGCGGATGGCTGCCGACCGCCTGTAGTCGTCGACTGTGCCTTGGGCCCTGACGTAAAGCGTTGGCAGCAGGGCGAGGGCCAGGAGTAAAAATGTCTTTCTTTTCATTGGTTTTGTGGTTAGTTGTTGTATATTTGGCTACAAAGGTACAAATATTTCTTGGCTAATTCAAATAAAAAGCGTAATTTTGCAGGGAAATATCAAAAACTATGAACAAATCGATCCTAACCGTACCCCTGGCCCTGTCGATGGCGACGACAGGCATCGCCCAGGAGAGGCTCGCCCAGATGGAGCAGCAGGCCTCGGACCTCATCGCCAAGATGACGCTTGAAGAGAAGTTCGCGCAGCTGATGAACGAGACGCCGGGCATCCCTCGCCTGGGCATCGAGCCCTACGACTGGTGGAACGAGGGCCTGCACGGCGTGGGCCGCGACGGGCGTGCCACCGTCTTCCCACAGCCCATCGGGCTGGGGGCAACGTTCGACCCCGCCATGGTGCGTCAGATTGGCGATGCCATTGCCACGGAGGCGCGCGCGAAATATATTGTGGCCCGGCGCAACAAGAACTATGCGCGCTACACGGGCCTGACGTTCTGGAGCCCGAACGTCAACATCTTCCGCGACCCGCGATGGGGGCGGGGCATGGAGACGTGGGGCGAGGATCCCTTCCTCACGGGCACGATGGGCACCGCCTTCGTGCGCGGCATGCAGGGCGACGACCCCGTCTACCTGAAGGTGGCAGCCT
>CAMNHM010000043.1 GCA_946539475.1 uncultured Prevotellaceae bacterium
CTGAGATACCTCACTTATACCTCACCTGAACCTCACTTATACCTCACTCGTAACCTCACTCGCTCAATAGTACGAACTGACTATGCGGAAGTGAGGTAGGAAGTGAGGTATGAGTGAGGTATGAGTGAGGTATAAGTGAGGTTAAATCGACATACCTCACTTGTCAAATCCCCTTTGTTTAAAGGCATTTTGAGCGATTTAGTGAGGTATCGGTCAAAAATGAAAAAATTCTTCAGATTTCAGGGTTGAGATGATAGTTCGGGGGTAAGAATACCACACCCGTAAGGTGAAGGCGCAATACCCGTAAGGTAAGGGAGCTTTACTCATAGGGTGTAGAGCCTACAGTCGGCACCTTCATTTCGCTCGTCCGCGACGGGCATCTCGTCCGTCCGCGATGGTCGCGCCATCCGTCCGCAACGAGTGAGTGGTCTGTCCGCAACGAACATGCGCTCCGTCCGTGACGAGCATTATCGTTTTGGTAATGAATTAGAAGAAATCAGAGCGATCTTCTTAGCCCTATTTCTCTCTTGGACTATATAGCTCAGGGACGTGCTTCAAGAAATCTTGATAATAGGAGAGTATGAGGTCATGGAGCGGATGGTCATGACGCAAGAGAATTCCAGCGTAATAATTGACGTTCTTGAAGCTAACAGCATCGCTGAAGAGGGTCATCTCGTGACTGCGGGCATAATCGTAGAACCATAGATGGTAGAGGCGGTCGCGAGCAGCCTGACGTTTGTCGGTAGAGTCACATATATATAACATGACGGTAGGTTCCTGGTTGAAGAACTCTTCAAGAATAACGGTTACTACATCTAAGATCTTCGGGTCATAAGAGCCATGCTCGTGCTGACTATTGTCGAAGAAGAAATAATAAGCACCGTCATCCATAAAAATGGTGTCTTTGTAAAAGCCCACGGTATAGTTTATCTGTTGGTCAGTGACAAACCGAAAAGTAAGACTGCCCAATTGGGTCAGCCTATAGGGCGAGCGAATGTTCAACGTGTCGGCTGAGAGGATCATTATACCAATTTTGCCTCTTGTTCACGAACCTGCTCACGCCATTTCTCACGTGCATCGATCATTTGCTGGAAAGCCTCTGCGTATTGTTCAGGGCTTTCGTAGCGCTTGAAATTGTCGGATGACATCGTATTCATATTTCCTTGACATCGTTTAAACGTTGCAAAGATAGAGATTATTTCTGAAAATACCAAATAAAAGCGGAAGAAAATGCAGACAGGCCGACTCGTCAATCCTATACCTTGCTCTCACCCTCAATATACTGCGACATGAAGAGGTGCTCGCCGTCGTAGACGACATAACTGAAATGGCTGATCCAGTCGCCTAGTATGATGACGCGCGCCTTGTGGGTGAGCTGGAGGTCGACCTCGATGTGCCGATGTCCGTAGATGAAGTAGTCGACGTTGGAGTGATACTGTATGTATCGCTTGGTGTAAAGGATGAGGTGCTCGCGGTCCTCGCCCATGTAGGCAGGCTCCTCGCCGTCGGCACGCTTCAGCCGTGAGTGCTTTGCCCATGTCTGCCCAAACCAGATGCCCCATCGTGGGTGGAGAGCTGAGAAGAGGCGCTGGCAGAGGCGGGAGTGGAAGATGGAGCGTATGACCTTGAACTTGCGGTTGGGGTCGCCCAGCCCGTCGCCGTGGGCAAGAAAGAATATCTTACCGTAGATCTCGGTGGTGAGGGGCTGCTTGTGGAGTATGACGCCACACTCCTGCTCAAGGTAGTCGTAAGCCCAGATGTCGTGGTTGCCCGTGAAATAGTGCACCTCGACGCCCATGTCGGTGAGCTCCGACAGCTTGCCCAGGAAGCGCGTATAGCCGCGTGGCACGACGTAGCGGTACTCATACCAGAAGTCGAACATGTCGCCCAGAAGGTAGACGGCTGCCGCCTTCTCCTTGATGCTGTCGAGGAAGCGCACCAACCGTCGTTCCTGCATTCGGCGGTGGTCGAGAGCCCAAGAGCCCAAGTGCGCATCAGACAGAAAATAGATGTTCTTCATCGTTTATATACTTTAAGACTTCAAGCCATCATCTCTCAACTAGTCGAACCCGAGTTCGACGCGTGCTTCTTCTGACATCATCGACTGATCCCAGGCGGGTTCGAAGACGAGGTTGACGGTACATGAGCGGACATGCTCTACGCTCTCTACCTTCGTGCGTACGTCCTCGAGGATAAAGTCGGCGGCAGGGCAGTTGGGGGCGGTGAATGTCATGTCGAGCTCAACGACGGCGCTGGGGGCATCGCTGTCGGCAGGGGCAGACGCGGAGGGATCGTCCTGTACATCAATCTTGTAGATCATGCCCAGGTCGAAGATGTTAACGGGGATCTCGGGGTCGTAGACAGTCTTGAGGACGTCGACGATACGCTCCTCGATCAGTACTTTCTGCTGAGTAGTCATATTGAGTGATTAGTCGTTGACGACGCTGATGGTGACACGATTCTGTTCTGGCGAGCTGAAGGGCTGCACGCGGTCGCCCTTGAAATCCTTGCGTATGCGCGAGCTGTCGATGCCTCGCACGATGAGGAAGTTGGCAACGGCCTCAGCCCTGTCGCGCGAGAGCTGCTCGTTGATGCTGCTGTTGCCCGTCTCCTTGTCGGCATAGCCGGTGAGGTCGACGGTCGACTGCGGATGCTCGTGCAGATAGATGGCGAGGAGGACGAGCTTCTCGTCCTCGCTGTGACGTAGCACACTACGGTTGAGGTCGAAGAAGATGTTGACGGTGAGTCCCTTAGGCTCTTCGACGGGTATGACGACGGGCTCCTCTGCCTTGTCCACAGGCTGGTAAACTTCGCGATAGACGGGTGCCGTCTGCCCGTGTGTCTTGCCCAGGTTGACCTTCAATCCGAGCAGGCCGTTGAAGTGCCAATCCATATTATCGTCCCTGCCGCCCTTCGAGTTGAAATGGTCGGGGAGCATGTTGGCGTTCACCTCAGCCGAGAGCGAGAGACGGTCGCTAAGCCGTATGTCGGTGCCCAGGCCGCCACGCACGACGGGATTCCAGCGGTAGTCGTGCCACAGCTTGCGGAAGTGATAGCCGATATTGCTTTCCTCTGCTTCTACAGCATCATCGTTGTTGAACGAATAGGCGACACCGCCTCCGAGGAAGGCGTAAAGGCTCGCCACGCGATGGGGGTTCCAGCCTGCGAAGAGCGACAGGAGGTCGAACTTGAAGTCGAGTGCGGGCTGTACGAAATTCCATTTGTAAGCCAGCACTGGTTTCTCATACCTGTTACGCGCCCAGATACCGCTGGCGCCGAGTCGCACTCCTACTACGGGGTCGAACTGGTAAGTGACGGAAAGCTGCAGTGCTGGCGACAGGAGGTCGACGAACTTGCCCTCGCCCAGGTCGTAGGCTCCCCCACCCTGCAGGTCGAGCTGCCAGTGGGGAACGAAGAACTCGACGCTGGGTGTGACCAGCACGCGGTTGTTGGCGACTGTCTGTTGAGCGCTTGCCGTTGCAATGCATCCAATCAGCATTGCACAAAGGGCTAATGGTCGGAAAGAGATTCTCATGTGCGTATAAGCTTCATGTTAAAAATTATCTGCAAAGATAATGAAAAAGTCCCTAGAACGGGTGTCCAGGGACGTTAATACTTGTTAAACTCGAGCGTTTTACCGGTGAATGCCCGCTTTGGGCAGGGGTTTTGCTAGAGCTTGCCGCTTTCGTGATAGGAGAAGTAGTCACCGTCGGTGATAATAAGATGGTCGAGCATGTGCAGCCGCATCGTCTCGCAGGCACGCCGTATGACCTGTGTGATGGCATCGTCCTGCCGGCTGGGGGTAAGACTGCCACTGGGATGGTTGTGGCAGACGGCGATGATGGTGGCGTTGGCAAGGACTGCCTCGCGCATGATGATGCGCACGTCGACCGTCACCTCTGAGATGCCTCCGTGGGCAATGCGTACCTCCTTGATGAGCCGGTAGTTCTGGTTGAGGAACAGCGCCCAGAACTCCTCCGTGTCGAGATCCTGGAGTTTGGCGTGCATGTAGTTATAGATGCGGGTGGCACTGCTGAGCTGCGGACGCTGTTCGGGCGTCTCCGCCTGGCGGCGCTTGCCCAGCTCGCAGGCAGCGATGATGGCGATGGCCTTCGCTGGCCCTACACCATTGTAGGTGCAGAGGTCGGCGATGGAAAGCTTGCCCAGGGTGTTGAGGTTGTTGTGGCAGTCGCTGAGGATACGCTTCATCAGCGTCACGGCGTCCTCCTTTGCCGACCCTGACCCGATGAGGATAGCCAGCAGCTCGGCATCGCTGAGCGCTGACGGTCCTAGTCGCTCGAGCTTCTCGCGCGGACGGTCTTCCTCTGCCCAGTCGGCAATGGTCAGTTTAGAGTGGATAGTGGGTAGTGAATAGTTATGATTACCTTTTTCGTCTGTCATAATAATCCAATTTTCTTTTTCATCGTCTTAAGGGAACTTGTCAGCATTTTCCCAACTTGATAAAGTCGGCTGAACTCTGTACGTTCCTACTTTCAGCTATGTTTGCCCCAATACTGACACCACTTCTGTAGAGCTGTTTCGACATGACCTCCTCTTTTTTCACAGCCATAAGATATGTGTAAAGCTTTGCAATCCTGCTCGCAAAGGCTTCGCTCTTTTCCTGCAAAACGCTATTCTTTCTTGGCATCATAGGCTCAAAGTAATCATAACTATCAACTATCCACTATCAACTATCAACTATAGAAGTTCTTTTCGAAAGCCTGAAACTCGTCCTGCCCTAGCACACAGCGTTTCCACCATGCTTTCAGGAATCCCAAGCCGTAACCCACGAGCTGGGTAAAGGCAGCAGGGATGCTGAGCAGACCGACCCAGAGGCTGCGGTTCTTGATACTGGAATGGACGAAGATGACAGCAGAATAGAGCAGCAACGGCAGCAGCGCCAGCACGCAGAGGACGAACCCTACGCCCTGGTGCATGTCGTCGGTGGGCCGCAGCCCGTTGGCATCGAGCCACTCGCCCTCGGCGTAGAGGCCTACACCCAACAGGAAGAGCAGCAGCAGGGCAATGACGCCCAGCGTGAAGACGGCGGGCAACAGATGTACGAGCTTCAGCGTGCCTGGATGGCGCTTGGTGAGGTTGATGCGTGCGATGCCGCTATTGAACACCTGACGGAAGAACTTACGGAAGTCGGTGCGACGCTTGTGCCACACCCATGCCTCGGGTATGAGCGCCGTCTGGTAGCCAGCCTCGACGATGCGGTAGGAGAAGTCGATGTCCTCGCCGAAGCGCATGCGCGAGAAGCCTCCCAGCTGTTGGTAGACCTCACGACGGATGCCCATGTTGAACGAGCGGGGGAAGAACTTGTCGAGCTTCTTGCCCTTGCCACCGCGGATACCGCCGGTGGTGAAGAACGAGGTCATCGAGTAGCTGATGGCTTTCTGCACGGGGGTGAAGTCGGGGTGGGCTGTGTCAGGGCCTCCCCATGCGTCGATGGCGTTAGCGCCATCCTCGTGCTTTGCATCAGGGGCCACGCTCCCCGACAGTGCTCTGTCGACAGCCTTCAGGTAGCTCTCGGGCAAGACCACGTCGGAGTCGAGGACGATGAGCCAGTCGCCATGGGCGCGCTCGGCACCGTAGTTGCGACTCTGGCCGGGGCCGCTGTTGTCCTTATAATAATAATGTAGGTCAAGGCTGTCAGCGAACTTCTGACAGACATCCTTGCACGTGACCTTCGAGCCGTCCTCCACGATGACGACCTCGAAGTCTTTCAGCGTCTGCTGTGTCAGACTCTGCAACAGCTCACGAACTTCGTCGGGCCTGTTGTAGACGGGTACGATGATGGAATATTTCATATCGGGCAGCTGCTTGAAAAGAATAAAAGAGGACGTGGGTTTTTGTCACATCCTCTTGTGGTTGATGGCTTGCAGGCGGCCTTACTCCTTGGCGCGAGCCAGGTAGCTGCCGTCGCGGGTGTCGACCTGGATGAGGTCGCCCTCGTTGATGAACAGGGGCACGCGCACCTCGACACCCGTTTCCAGCGTTGCAGGCTTCAGCGTGTTGGTTGCGGTGTCGCCCTTGACGCCCGGCTCCGAGTGGGTGACGCGGAGGATGGTCTTCACAGGCATCTCAGCATAGAGGATGGTACCGTCGGTGGTATCGCTAACCACTTCTACGATGTCGCTCTCCTTCATGAACTCATGGCCGATGACGAGCTCGTTGTCGATAGGAATCTGCTCGAAGGTCTCCTGGTTCATGAAGATACGTCCGGAATTGTCCTCATAAAGGTACTGGTAGGGACGGCGCTCGATGATCACGTCCTCGAGCTTCTCACCGATGTTGAAGCGGCGCTCCAGCACACGGCCGTCGCTGACGTTCTTCAGCTTGATGATCATAATGGTGTTACCCTTACCTGGCTTGCGATGCTGGAAGTCGATGCAAACCCAAATGCTGCCGTCCATGCGAATGGCGGTGCCTTTCTTAATGTCTTGCGAGTTAATCATAACTTGTCTCTTTGCTGTTTTATTCCTACTAATTTACTAGTTTTCGGGTGCAAAGGTACGCATTTTCCCGAAAAAAACATAAAATCTTTAGCTAAATTTCAAATATTTCTTGCGTAATTGAAAAGATTTGTGTAATTTTGCAGCCCGAAATGTGGGTTTAGCCCCACTCTTCACATCGAATAACAACAAATTAACAAAGAAAATAGAACGATGAAAAGAACATTTCAGCCTCACAATCGCCGCCGCGTGAACAAGCATGGCTTCCGCGAGCGCATGGCCACGAAGAATGGACGTCGCGTGCTGGCTTCCCGCCGCGCTAAGGGCCGTAAGAAGTTGACCGTTTCCGACGAGCGTCACGGCAAGTAAGCTGCCGCTCACTGCTGGCACGAAGAAATAAATGGGATAGTACTGCTCGAGAGGAGAGTACTATTCCATTTGTTTTTGCAGGAAAATTGCACATCACAAGCTATTTTGTGCCCATTTTTTTTGTTATTTGCCCAAATTGAAGTATCTTTGCATCATGATTGCGAAGCAGTTTTTCAAAAAGTTTGCAAGTTGGCACCTCTGGCTCAACTTGCTGGGGATGGTGGCATTCGTCGTCGCAGCTCTCGTAGGGCTGAAGTGGTGGCTGCTCAGCTACACCCATCACGGAGAGTCGATCGAGGTGCCCGACCTCTACGGCAAGGACTATCGCCTGGCAATGGAGGAGGTGGACGAGCTCGGCCTGCGCATCATGGCCAACGACTCGACCTACATCAAGGACATGCCCGCCGGATGCGTCGTCGTGCAGTCGCCTGCCAAAGGCATGAACGTGAAGGAGGGTCGCACGATCTACGTGACGATCAACTCGCTGACCATCCCTCGCGTACGCATACCCGACCTAGCCGGCAACAGCAGCTACCGACAGGCACTGGCTACGCTGCGGGCACTGGAGTTCCGCGTGCAGCAGCCCAAGCTCATCGACGGCGACAAAGACTGGGTCTACGGTCTGCAGGACAGTGAAGGTCACAACCTGCATGCCGGCGACATGGTGGCACGCGAGTCGCAGATTACACTGATCATTGGCAACGGTGCCAACGACGAATACGACTATTACGACGAAACGGAGGACACAGGCGGCAGCCTTGACGACGGCTACGAGGCTGACGGAGAGACCGTCGACGATTTCGAGCCCGTCGACATGGACCTGATATACGACTGACGTGCCAGACGCCACAAACCTGACCTACCATTAATACTACGGATGACTATGACGGACGAAGAGGACATCATCGACGACGAGCTGGACGACCTGGCAGACGACGAGGCGGCTAGCAGCGACGACCAGCAGCTCTACGAGCATCTGAGGATGGAGGTAGACCGCGGGCAGGTGCCCCTGCGCATCGACAAGTACCTGACCGAGCACACCCAGCACTCCTCGCGCAACCGCATCCAGCAGGCAGCGGAGGCGGGATTCCTGTTCGTGAACGACCGTCCGGTGAAGAGTAATTATAAGGTACGCGCGGGCGACGTTATCACACTCCGACTCAACCGCCCACACTTCGACACTACCATCGTGCCCGAAGAGATGCCGCTCGACGTGCGCTACGAAGACGACGACCTGATGGTGGTCTACAAGCCGGCAGGACTGGTAGTACACCCAGGATGCGGCAACTTCCACGGCACACTCGTACACGCCATCGCATGGCACCTGCGCAACCTGCCCTCCTACGATCCCAACGACCCGCAGGTAGGACTCGTGCATCGCATCGACAAGGACACCAGCGGACTGCTCGTCGTGGCGAAGACTCCCGAAGCGAAGTCCAGCCTGGGCAAGCAGTTTTTCCGCCATCAGACGCACCGCAGCTATGTGGCACTAGTGTGGGGGAACTTCGTCGAGGACGAAGGGCGCATCGAGGGAAACATCGGGCGCGACCCGCGCGACCGCCTGCGCATGGAGGTCTTCCCCCCCGACAGCGAGACGGGAAAACCCGCCGTCACCCACTATCGCGTGCTCGAGCGCTACGGATACACCACACTCGTTGAATGTCGCCTGGAGACCGGACGCACCCACCAGATACGCGCCCACATGCGGCACATCGGGCATCCCCTCTTTGCCGACGAGCGCTACGGCGGATGTGAGATCCTGCGAGGCGAGCGGACTGCCAGCTACAAGGCTTACATACAGAACTGCTTCAAGCTATGTCCGCGGCAAGCATTGCACGCCCAGACCCTGGGTTTCCAGCATCCCTCGACGGGACAGCAGATGGACTTCACCAGCGCCCTGCCCTCCGACCTGGAGGCACTTGTCGACAAATGGCGGGGAAGATTGAAAGTGAAGAATGAAGAGTATTAAGTGAAAAGTGAAGAGTGAAGAGTGAAGAATTTGCTACCGCATCAAGTAATCATAATTACTCATTACTAATTACTCATTACTAATTAAGAAGATACAACATACAGCAACATAATGAAACAACAAAAACGTACGATAGCCATCGTCTGCGGTGGCGACAGCAGCGAGCACGATGTCTCGCTACGCTCTGCTCAGGGGCTCTACTCCTTCTTCGACAAAGAGCGGTATAACATCTATGTGGTCGACATGAAAGGTACTGACTGGCAGGTGGACCTGCCCGACGGCACCACCTCACGCGTCAGGATGCACGACTTCTCCTTCCGCGAAGGCAACAAGACACGCCATTTCGACTACGCCTATATCACCATCCACGGGACACCGGGCGAGAACGGAATCCTGCAGGGATATTTCGACCTGCTCCACATTCCCTACAGCACCAGTGGCGTGCTGGTTGAAGCCATGACGTTCGACAAGTTTGTGCTCAACCAGTATCTCAAGGGCTACGGCGTGCGCGTGGCAGAGAGCGTCCTCGTCCGCCGCGGCAGCGAGCAGTTTATCGACGAGCAAGCCATTGTCGACACCATCGGCATGCCTTGCTTCGTGAAGCCTGCCAACGACGGCAGCTCCTTCGGAGTGTCGAAGGTGAAGAATCCCGACCAGCTGGCTCCCGCCATCCGCGTGGCCATGATGGAGAGCGACGAGGTGATGATCGAGTCGTTCCTAGAAGGCACAGAGATCACCGTCGGCTGCTACAAGACAAAGGACAAGCAGGTGGTGTTCCCCGTGACGGAGGTGGTGACGAAGAACGAGTTCTTCGACTACGACGCGAAGTATAACGGGCAGGTCGAAGAGATCACACCTGCACGCATCCCCGCCGAGCAGGCAGAACGGGCACAGAAGCTCACCTCCTCCATCTACGACATCCTGCACTGCAACGGCATCATCCGCATCGATTATATCATCTCGCCTAAAGGCGACATCTCTATGCTCGAGATCAACACCACGCCCGGAATGACTGCCACGAGCTTCATTCCACAGCAGGTGCGTGCTGCAGGACTCTCGATGAGCGACGTGCTATCCGACATCGTTGAAAACCAATTCTGACAGTATGCTCAGCACCTACGACGCCATACGCCCCTTCGAGGCCTACGAGTTGCCCGATGCCTACAGCCGACTGGAAAGCGACCCACAATTCAAGGCGGTCGTCGCCTACCTCTACCCGCAGGTGTCCTTCGAGGCTATCATGCGGAAAATGCGGGGATGCACGACGTGCCTCGAATTCCAGAAAGCATTCTGCTATCCTTTCCTGAAGGAGCTGATGAGTAAGGCTTCCAAGGGATTCGACATCGACGTACAGGCCATCGACGTTTCGCGCAGATACACCTTCGTCTCCAACCATCGCGACATCGTGCTCGACTCCGCCTTGCTCGATGTGCTGCTGATCGACGCAGGGGCAGAGACCACTACCGAGATTGCCATCGGCGACAACCTACTGGCGGCTCCATGGATCAAGGACCTGGTGCGCATCAACAAGTCGTTCATCGTAGAGCGCTCGCTGCCCCCACGCGAGATGCTGGCGGCATCGAAGCGACTGGCAGAGTACATGCACCTCGTGGTCAACGAAAAGCACGACAACATCTGGATTGCCCAGCGCGAAGGGCGCGCCAAGGACAGCGACGACCGTACGCAGCCCAGCATCCTGAAGATGATGGCGATGGGTGGTGAGGGTTCCATCATCGACAGGCTGAAGCAGCTGCACATCGTGCCGCTGAGCATCAGCTACGAATACGACCCCTGCGACTTCCTCAAGGCTCGCGAGTATCAGCTGAAGCGCGACATCCCTGGCTGGCACAAGACAAAGGCCGACGACGTCGAATCGATGCGCACGGGAATCATGGGCTATAAGGGAGAGGTGCACTACCACTGTGCTCCATGTATCGACGACTGGCTCGACACACTGCCTGCCGACATGCCACGCGGAGAACTCTTCGACACCGTCGCTGCACATATCGACGCTGAAATCCACAGCCACTACCGCCTCTATGCCTCTAACCGCGTGGCGGCAGGTGCTGAGAGCACCGACGAGGAGCGACAGGCATTCGCCTCGTACGTCGACAGCCAGCTTGCCAAGATACAGCTGGATGCTCCCGACGAGCCGTTCCTGCGCGAGCGGATCGTCACCATGTACGCCAACCCCTATCACAATCATCTCCACGCCCTATGAAGATATCCTCCCTCTGCTCCACCTTGATAGCCACCAGCCTGCTTGCAGCATGCACGGTAGACTCCTACGAAAAAGGCGATGGCGAGCTGTCGCTGCTGACTGCCGACCTGGTTGAGGCCCATGTCGATGCCGACAAGAAGGTCACCTTCGTGGAGACCGACCAGAGCGAACGGCTCACGCTGACGCCAGCCGCCACGGCACAATGGATAGAGACCGCCGACACCGTCTACCGTGCGCTCCTCTATTATAATAAGGTGGAAGAAGGGAAAGCCGATCCCGTCAGCCTGGGATGGGTGGGCGTGCTGCCTCCCCGCGACAGCATCCAGGGCGGCATGAAGAGCGACCCCATCCACGTCGAGAGCATGTGGCTGGCAAAGAACAGGAAATACCTCAACCTGCGGCTACGCCTGCTGACAGGCAACAGCGACGACGACGAGGCGCGCCACTCCATCGGCGTCGTCAGCGATCACGCCCTTTCTTCGGCCAACCACGCACGGCTGTATCTCTACCACGACCAGGGCGGCGTGCCTGAGTACTACTCTTCCGTCAGCTACGCTAGCATTCCCCTGGCAGACATTGCCGCCGACACGCTGACGATCACCGTCAACACCTACGACGGCCCCGTCAGTCGGACGTTCGTTTGCCGTCCATAGCGAGGCGCGACAATTATGAATTGTCACTCGGCCCCTTGGCAATCTTCCGGCGCATCTTGAAGCGATCGAAGCCTTCGCCGTAGACACCGATGACAGCACTCTGCGAGACGAAGGCCGTCGGGTCGATCTCATTGATGATGCGGAAGATGACATCACTCTGGCGACGTTTTGCCAGCACAAAGAGCATCTTCACCTCCTTACCCGAATAGAATCCGTGGGCATCGATCGTCGTGCAGCCGCGGTGCGGCTCCTTGTTGATACGACGGCCTATCTCCAGATACTTGTCGGAGATGATAAAGAACTGCACCGAGCTGCGCATCGAGTTCACCACCTGGTCGATACAGAAGGCAGTGACGTAGAGCACGACATATCCGTAGATCACCTTCTCCCAGTCTCTCAGCACGAAATAGCTGCTGGTGATGATGATGACGTCGCAGATCATGATGACGCGTCCCAGCGAGACGTCGCGATACTTGTTGACGATGGCAGCGATGATGTCGGTGCCGCCCGTCGAACCGTTGTTGGCCAGTCCTAGGCCTACGCCACAGCCGCAGAACACACTGCCGATAATGGCTGCCATGAAAGGCTGGTCGGACAGCAAGTGCCCCGTATACGTCTCGGTTGCCACGCCTACCGCAACTGTCAGCACCGTAACGGCAAAGATGGTCTTCAGGCAGAACTTCAGCCCGAGGATTCTCAGGGCGAAGAGCAGCAGCCCGGCGTTGATGACGAAATAGGAGAACTGCACGGGTATGCCCGTTGCCCAGTAGAGGATGGAGGTGATACCCGCCACGCCTCCCGTGGTGATGTTGTTGGGCAGGAGGAACACGGCCCATCCTATACAGTAGGAGAGCATCGCGATGGTGATCATCACGTAGTCCTTTGCCTCACGCCAGATAAAAGCTTTTGTCGGTCTTTCCATCATCTTGTCATTCAGCCTTGAAAAGATCCTTGATACCTCCGATGCTGCCCAGCAGGTTGGTAGCCTCATAGGGCAGGTAGACAGTCTTCGTCTTGTCACCCTCCGCCAGCTCTTGCATCATCTGGATATACTTCTGCGCCAGGAGGTAGTTGGCAGGATTGGTCGACTTGCCCACTGCCTGCGTGATGAGCTCAATGGCCTTCGCCTCAGCCTCAGCCTTGCGGATGCGAGCCTGCGCCTCGCCCTCAGCCTGCAGGATGGCCTCCTGGCGGGCAGCCTCGGCACGGTTGATGATGGCCGTCTTCTCGCCTTCCGATGCCAGGATCTCGGCCGCCTTCTGGCCTTCCGAGGTCAGTATCTGTGCGCGCTTGTTACGCTCTGCCTGCATCTGCTTCTCCATTGCCGTCAGCACGGAGCTCGGCGGGGTGATGTCCTGCAGCTCGACGCGGTTCACCTTCACGCCCCACTTGTCGGTGGCATCGTCGAGCACGGCCGAGAGCTTCTTGTTGATCGTGTCGCGCGAGGTCAGCGTCTCGTCAAGCTCCAGCTCGCCGATGATGTTTCGCAGGGTGGTCTGCGTGAGCTTCTCGATGGCGTTGGGCAGGTTGTTAATCTCGTACGTGGCCTTGAAAGGGTCTACGATCTGGAAGTAGAGCAGGGCGTTGATCTCCGTCTGCACGTTGTCCTTCGTGATGACGTTCTGCTTGGGGAAGTCATACACCTGCTCACGCAGGTCGATGGTCGTCGAGTTCTGGTAGCGCCCGTGACTCAGCACGACGATGCTCTTTGCCTTGTCGATGAAAGGGATGATGATGTTGATGCCAGGCTTCAGGGTGGCATAATAGCGTCCTAGGCGCTCTACGATCTTTGTCTCCGACTGCGGTATGATGACCAGTGCCATCTTGGCGAAGATCACCACGCAGACGATGATGGCTATCAATACATAACTCATAATGTCCATTACTATTTGCTGTTTTTTTAGGGGATGATTGCTGTTACATTGATTTGTGCTGAAAGAGTCACTGCACGGGTTTCCGCAGCACCCACTTCTGGTAGGTGAGCACATCGGTGCAGGCAAAGTCATAGCCCAGGTAGCCCAGGATGATGTTCGTCACGAACTGGTCGGGCAGGGCCCAGAACATCAGCTTCGCCAGCCGCGGGCGCTCCAGGATCTTTGCCGCCTTGCGCTCGAGGTTCTTCAGGTCGGGACGGATATTCTCGGAGTAGTCCGTCTGGCTCTCGATGGTCAGCCCGCAGTTCGTGTAGTGGCGGTTCAGCTCGTCCGTCGACTCGATCAGTGCGCAGGCACCTCCCTTCGAGAGCAGGGCGATGGCTTTCTGGATGCGCTCGTCGTAGGTGGTGAAGGGAGCCCCCAGGCCGTAGTCGTAGACCACCATCCTCCCGCCAGGCTTCAGCACGCGCTGCACTTCGCGGTAGATGCGCTCCTTGTCGGAGTTGTGGACGATGGTCTCGATGGCATACATCACGTCGACGGAGCAGTCGTCGAACTGCTGCAGGTTGCAGTAGTCGGCACGATAGAGGTGGACGTTCTCCGGGATGTCCTTCCTGCGCATCGGCGACAGGTCGATGCCGTAGAACGTGGCCTTCGGATACCTACGTGCCAGGTAGAAGATGTTAGAGCCCTGTCCGAAGCCGAACTCCAGCACGCTGTCGCCATCTTTGATGAGCTCCGAGATGGAATCGGGCTGACGGTAGACATCCTTGTCGGTGAACGTCCCGTCTTCCGAGATGCGGAAGTGCATGAAGCCGTCCTGCGAGTGGAAGCGTCGATAGGCCCACATATTAATACGGTAGTAGGAGCGTATCTGCCTAAGAGAGTTTTTCTCGCCCCTGATGTACTTGTCGAGGTCGAGGAAGCGCCCCATCGCGTCGATCTTGGCGTGCAGGCGCTGAATGCCGGTTGTCGTTTCCATTAGTGAGTGGTGAAAGGTGAAAGGTGAGTGGTGAAGGGTGACAACTATTCATCCACAATACGTTCAACAGTGACGACGGTGCTCTCGCGCCCTACGATGCTCACGCGCTCGCCGGCCGCGATGTCCTGGGCGTCGGTGGTGACGGCACGCCATACGTCGCCGTCGACCTTTACCCGCCCGTAGCCATTGGCCTTCACCGTCTCGACCACCGTCCCCCGGCGGCCCAGCAGGGCGTCGGCATTGCTCACGCGGTTGTCCTCGCCACGATGCAGGTAGCGCAGCGCCACAGGGCGCACCAGGAAAATGCTCAGCAGCGTGCAGACGGCAAACACCAGTGTTTGCCCCACGATGCCCAGCCCTGTCAGCGACGCCAACAGGCCTCCTACGGCTCCTATCGAGAAGCAGACGATGAAAAAGTCGCCCGACGACAGTTCCAGGATCAGGCAGACGACAGCCACCGCTGCCCACAGCTGCCACATGTTTGCTGCGAAATACTCTATCATAAGCCTTTCTTCGTATTTATGAAATGATGATGCAAAGGTACGAATAAGCGAGGGAAAAACCAAAGGAAAACCTGTTTTTCTTTGTTTTTCCGAGCGAAAGTACCATCGAGCGCAGCTCAAAGGTACGAATAAGCGAGGGAAAAACCAAAGGAAAACCTGTTTTTCTTTGCTGTGCTGCCCTCCTCCTGGCAATGCCACAGCTCAACGCTGCCACCACGAAGGTGTATGCCACGTTCGCCAACGTTACCTGCTACGACAATGCCCAGTGGGACGCGTCGACACAGACGCTCACCCGTAGGCCCTATGACCTGCAGGGACGCCCCGTCGCTCCCGCCACCCGTGGTCTGCAAATCCTGGACGGACGAAAGACGATTGTCAAGTAGCAGCCCGCAATCGCCGCTCCATCAACAATCCTGACAAATGCCCTCGAAATACGGGCTTCTTTTCGCCCAAGCACCCTCTTGGCCGGAAAGAAGCCCGTATTTCGAGAGTTCATAACATCCTGATTTCTTGATGGTTGTAATTATCGCACAAGAAAGTCTATTTTGCCGTCGAACCAACTCGGCCACTTTGATATTCAAAGTGACCGACTTTGTATATATAAAGTCGCTGCGATTGTATAGCAAAGTCGCGTACGAAGCACTTCAAGCTCGCATACCAGGCACCTCAAAGTGGCCTACCGACACCCCCAAACGCATCTTCCGGCTGCTTTTTCGTCGCTTTTCTTAGTTTGCAAGCATCCTGAGCGGGCTCCTTTTTCTCTAGTTTGTCCTTTTCCAGAGACCCATTTTTCGACCAATTTTGTTTACACATCCAACCCGTATGGAAAGAAAAATGGTATGGGGAGCATCACTGCGGCCCATACCTGTCCGGACTTATAAAAAGTTCTTTACTCTGACTTTTTCTTTCTCAAGGGCAGCGTGCCGACAAACCTCGTCAGACTTTCGCCACCCAGGCCGATACTGATGATGCGGCCTTCGGGGTCGAAGACGATGGTTTCGGGCAGCGACACGATGCCATAGGCTTGTGGTGCCTCCGACTCCCAGACGTCGCCGTCTTCTGGCACGGAGAGGTGATCGTAGTGCAGGGCACGCTTTCGCACATAGTCCTTCCAGCGCTTTTTGCTGTTGTCGAGCTATACGTGGCAGGAGGGGAAAAGTCGAAAACAACAGCATCGTTTTTTTAGTTCGGAAGGCCTTTGGGGCGTTTTTCCCTGCAAAGATAGCATATTTTCTTCATTTCTGAGGCGTTTTTCCAAAAGTTATTCGTATCTTTGCGCTTTCAAAACGAGAAAGAGGCCAGCGACTGCGCCATGCAGCGCCCCCGAAAGAGACACAAGGAATATGAAGAAACTGTATATCGAGACCTACGGCTGCCAGATGAACGTTGCCGACTCGGAGGTGGTCGCCTCCGTGATGCAGATGGCGGGCTACGAGACGACTGAGAACATCGACGAGGCAGACGCCGTGCTGCTGAACACCTGCTCCGTGCGCGACAATGCCGAGCAGAAGATCTACCGCCGGCTGGAGGCGCTGAACGCGATGAGGAAAGGCAAGAGTGGACTCATCATCGGCGTGCTGGGCTGCATGGCAGAGCGCGTCAGGGAGGAGCTGCTCGAGGCGCATGGCGTCGACATCGTGGCGGGTCCCGACAGCTACCTGTCGCTGCCCGACCTCATCGCACAGGCAGAGACGGGTCATAAGGCCATCAACATCGAGCTGTCGAACGACGAGACCTATCGCGACGTGGTGCCCCAGCGCATCGGCCTGGGCCACAAGATCGGAGGCTACGTCAGCATCATGCGCGGCTGCAACAACTTCTGCCACTACTGCATCGTGCCCTACACCCGCGGACGGGAACGCAGCCGCGACGTAGAGAGCATCCTGCGCGAGGTGCGCGACCTGCGCGACCGCGGCTTCAAGGAGGTGACACTGCTGGGACAGAACGTGAACTCGTACCTGTGGAAGGCAGACCCTTCACCCGTCACCCTCACCCCGTCGCCCTCCACCAACTTCCCCCAGCTGCTGCGCAGGGTGGCCGAGGAGGTGCCGGAGATGCGCGTGCGCTTCACTACCTCGCACCCGAAGGACATGAGCGACGAGACGCTGCACGTGATTGCCGATATGCCTAACGTCTGCCGACATATCCACCTGCCCGTGCAGAGTGGCTCCGACCGCATCCTCAAACTGATGAACCGTAAGTACACCCGCGAGTGGTACATGGGCCGCGTCGATGCCATCCGCCGCATCATCCCCGACTGCGGGCTGTCGACCGACATCTTCGTGGGTTATCACTCAGAGACGGAGGAGGACCACCAGCTGTCGCTGTCGCTGATGCGCGAGGTGGGCTACGACTCTGCCTTCATGTTCAAGTATTCTGAGCGCCCGGGCACCTACGCCTCGCGTCACCTGCCCGACGACGTTCCCGAGGAGGTGAAGCTGCGCCGCCTGAACGAGCTCATCGCCCTGCAGACGGAGATATCGGCCGAGCAGAACAGAAAGGACGAGGGCCGCTGCTTCGACGTGCTCGTCGAGGGTTTCTCGAAGCGCAGCCGCAGCCAGCTATGCGGCCGCACGGAGCAAAACAAGATGGTAGTCTTCGACAAAGGCGACCATCACATCGGAGAGACAGTACGCGTCCGCATCACCGGCTCCACCAGCGCCACGCTGTTTGGAAGTGAAGAGTGAAGAGTTAAAAGATGTTCGACAACCACAGGCAGGTAGGCCATCTCTAGCTCGTGCTCCTTACGGGCGATATCGTCGGGGGTGTCGTCGGGGGAGAGGGCGACATGAAACTGGGCGATGATGCCGCCGGCATCGCATTGGGGTGTCACCCAGTGGATGGTCATCCCCGTCTCCCGCTCGCCGGCTGCCTTCACTGCCTCGTGCACATGATGCCCCCACATGCCCTTCCCGCCATACTTGGGCAGCAGCGACGGATGGATGTTGATGATGCGCTGGGGGAAGGCATCGATGAGATAGTCGGGCACCAGCGGCAGGAATCCTGCCAGCACGATGAAGGCCACATCATACTGCCCCAGCAGTGGGAGCACGACGTCGGCTTGCAACAGCTCAGCCTTCGTCACCACCACCGCGGGAACGTCGAGCCCGCGGGCCCGTTCGAGTACGCGGGCATCGCTCTTGTTGCTCACCACAAGTGCTACACGTGCCACTTCCGAGTCTCGGAAGTAGCGAATCAGGTTCTCGCAGTTTGACCCGTTGCCCGAGGCAAACACCGCAATGTTCTTTCGTCCTGTCATCGTTCTCTCAGCTTTTTCGGTTGCAAAGTTAAGAAATAAAGCTGAGAGTGAAAAGAAAAAAGTTGGGAAAGTATTTGGGTAGCCCGAAGAAAATGCGTAACTTTGCAGGCACGAATAGCAAAGACACATCTTTTTATATATAAAACAATCAAACTTATGGGATTAATAGAACAAATCATTGCGCGTGCCAAGAGTAACAAGCAGCGCATCGTGCTCCCCGAAGCCGAAGAGGAGCGCACCCTCACAGCAGCCGACCGCGTGCTGGCTGACGACATCGCCGACCTCATCCTCATCGGCAACCCTGAGAAGGTTCACGCACTGGCCGCAGAGAAAGGCCTCACACACATCGGCAAAGCCACACTCATCGACCCGCTGAACTACGACCGCAGCGAAGAGATGGCCCAGCTGCTGCAGAAGCTGCGCGAGAAGAAGGGCATGACCATCGAGA
>CAMNHM010000044.1 GCA_946539475.1 uncultured Prevotellaceae bacterium
TATCTTACTTCTTCGCAGCCTTACCGTAGCGGCTCATGAACTTATCAACACGTCCTGCCGTGTCGACGAGCTTGCTCTTGCCCGTATAGAACGGGTGTGACGTACTAGAGATTTCAACTTTTACCACCGGGTAAGTTTCACCTTCGAATTCTACGGTGTCGTTAGTCTTTGCGGTAGACTTCGTAAGGAACATATCGCCGTTGGACATGTCACGGAACACGACGGGGCGATAGTTTTCTGGATGAATTCCTTTTTTCATTGTTGCTTTTAAAATGGGTTAAATACTATTTTGGGCTGCAAAGGTACGACTTTTTTTCGGAATGCGCAAGTTTTTCGCCTTTTTTTAGTTCTCAATCATCATTTTTGTTGATTCATCGACCTATTTGATGATGGTGTTCGAGCCACTTACCACTGTGAAGTCATCGATGAGGATGTCAACTGCTGTTGACTTTTTCTGATTCATGACGACGAAACAGTAAGTTCCTGCGCTAGAGACGTCGATAGTAGCTTCTACTTTCTGCCAGTCCTTGGTACTGATATTATCGACATAGCCCGAATAAGCATAGGTTCCAGCCTTGCCGTCGCTTCCGATAGGAACTATACCAGGATTGACGCTGCCGTTTTCGCTCAAGGCTTTCGCATAGAATGTCACCTTGTATGTGCCGGCAGAAAGCTCCATCTCCTTGTAGCCGAGGCGCTTGTTGGCAGTGGTATTGCCTGCTACCTTGCAGGAGAAGCTGCCGCCGTGAGCATCAGTGCTCTTGCTCAGTGTGGCATTGCCTGCCGTCGAGGCTGTCTTCCAGTTGTCGGGCACGTCACCGGTCCATGATTCGAAGTCGCCGTTGGTGCCTTCCTTAGTTGTCTGGCCGCCACCGCCGGGTGTGTCGCCACCGGGGTTAGGATCGTCACCGCCTTCAATGCTGACGAAGTAGGCGTTCGTTACTTCAATCTTGCCTTGATAGTCACCGCGATTGCCAATGATGGTCAGTTTGCAACCTTCCTTGATGCCCTTGGCAGCTACCAGATCCTGGAACTTCTTCTTCTCGCCGCCCTTCTTGTCCAAGAGACCGTAGACATAGACAGAGCCCGTCTCGTCCTCAAGGTCAAAGTTGCCGTACTGGTCGCCATCCTTCAAATTCTTCACGGTGCCCGTAAGCTGGTACCATATATCGTTGCTAACCTCTGCTGCGTTGAACTCGGCCACAGTGACAACCTTAGCGTCGCCACCAGGCTGCGGGCCGGGTGTGTCGCCACCGCCGCCCTCGGTCACTCCGTTGAGGGAGTAGAGGTAGGTGTCTCCTTGCTTGGTCTCCAGCGTACCATTGTAGTTGGTTAGTTTAGCGCAGACGATGACCTCGTCGCCCGGCTTCAGGATATCGCCGGCTCCTTGCTCCCATTTCTTGTTTCCAAGATAGAGTGCACGATAGACATAGAACTGGCCGGTTTCGGTGCCGTCGTCTGAGATGTAGAATGTAGCGTTTCCGAAGGTCTGGTAGTCGTAGTTCTGAACGTTGCCGTTCTTGTCTGTGGCGATACTGACAACTTTTCCTTTGATATAGTATGCTTTGTCGCTAACCTCGCCATTGGCCAGTTTTGCAGCCTCTTGGTTTGCGGCGGCAGCATTGAACGGATCTTCTAATGTACCAGCGCCCTTAGGATCTCCAGTTGGCTGAGGAGTGTCGCCTCCGCCGTCAGTCACACCGTTGAGAGAGTAGAGGTACGACTTGTTCTGGACGGTCTCCGGGGTGTTTCCTTTGTAGTTGACCACCTTACCACAGATGATGACCTCGTCACCCACTTCGATTTGTGTCTTTCCGTTCGTGTACTTGGTGTTGCCGAGGTAGAGCGTGCGGTAGCAGTAGAACTCGTTGCTGGTGTTGCCGTCATCTGAAATGTAGAAGGTGGCGTTGCCAAAGTTGTCGGCGGCGTACGGATTGGTAATCTTCGATACTTTGCCTTTGATGTAGATGTCTTTGTCAGACTCTACGTCGCTGCCAAGAGTGGCGATGTATTTAAGCACAGCCGAAACGTTGTACGGGTCGTCCTGAGTTCCCTTGCCGGTAGGATCAGCTGCTGGTGTTGGGGGGGTGGGTTCGCCACCTTTATTCACACCGTTGAGCGAATATACAAACCCTTCGTTAGCGGCCGTCTCAGGCGTGGAATTATACATGGTAATCTTGGCATAAACGATGACATCATCACCAGGTTTTAGCACATCGCCTGCGCCTTTCTCCCACTTCTTGTTGCCAAGGTAAAGCACACGATAACAGTAGAACTGATTAGTTCTTGTTCCATCGTCGGAGATGTAGAATGTGGCATTGCCGAATGTACCTTGGTCAAAATTCAGTTCAACACCATTCTTGTCAGTAGCGATGCTGACCACCTTTCCCTTAATATAATAGCCTTGCTGGCTCACCTCGTTATTCTCCAGTTTGTTGGCGGCATTGGTGGCTGCAATGGCATTGAAGGGATTCTCTAACGTTCCGTCACCAGTTCCCCCCTCGAGTTCAGTCTCTTCACCTATAACGCTAGTACCCTTGCCTGGCAGGTCGTATGGCTCGGGTACGTCTTCGCAGGCTGTGTATGCAAGGGCCGTTAAAGCCACGAGCATAAATCTGTAGAAATGTTTCTTCATATTGCTATTAGTTATTATTATTATCCTTTATTATTTCAATATCTGATTCTTTACGAATCAAAATCTGCCATACATTATTATAACGTGTGGCAATGCCGGTGATGTTACAAGTCTTTGGGCGCTTATTTACATCATCGTAAGGTAGTTTCATAGCCGCAAAGCGGGCGTATGTACTAGTACGTATGACAAGAGTTTTGGAATCATATTCAAGTAGTTCCCTGTTAACGCAGCCGCCAGAGAATATAGGTGAACCGCTACTTAGCTCGCCCTTGACCGTTGCGTCAACAGCCGAATCTGGAGCGAAGGTGCCTAAACCTAGAGGATTCGGATGAACAAAATGCACGTTTTCCAGTCTCACTAATTTTGCATTATCTGTTTCAAGATCCTTAGTAGGAACGAAACCCTTAATGATTTCAATCTTAGTGGTATCGGGTGAACCGACGTAGGTGAAATGCTTTTGGAACAATTCTTTGTACATGCGTCCCAGTTCTACAGCATTGTGCTTGGAATTGTTGTAGTAAAAGCCGATCTGAGGCTGCTTGCGATACCCACCAATATAAAGATCTTTAAGAGCTATGATGATTTCCTGACCTAAAGGAAGAAATCCGTACATGCCACTCTGGTTGACAGATACGACGATGGCTGCAGTCTCGTCTTGCAGTGTGAACTGCTTATAAAGATTACCACCTATGTCGTTACCTGTGACGCGTCCCTTGATCTTGATGTCCTGGTCAATCTTTACGTATTTGTCAACGTCTGCATTGATGACATCATGATACTTGTTCTTCAGTTCAGCAATTTTGATGATGCCGTCGCTGGTGATCGCATTGTTGCCGAAAGGAGATTGGCCGAGGTTGGGCTCATCCCAGTCACCCTGACATGCTACCATTGTGAATCCGACTACTAATAGCGCAAGGATTTTTATTGTTTTCATAATCGTCGTTTTTTTAAAAATAGTAATTGATCATGAGCATACCGTTAGCTCCATTAGCATAGAATTTGTAGGGGCTGCTTTGGAACTTATATGTGCGTAACGCTTTCTCTTCTTCATCTACGTCGGTACGGCTCTGCTCGCGTCCGCCAGTGACGATGTTCAGGTTGTTGAGAATGTTGGTAAGCATCAGGTTGAAGCCGATGCGCTTGCCGTGCTTCAGGTAGTACTGCTTACCGATAGATGCGTCGAGCATGAAGCCTCCGTGACCCTTGGCCTGGTCGGGCAGCACGCTGTAGTCCTTGGCTGTGCCTTCATTGTTCCACTTCAGTCGTCCCTCGTAGCGAGTGACGGGCGTGTAGTAGAGATAGATGCGGTCGTAGTAGTTGCCGATGAGGTCGATGTACCATCCGTTGGCATGATAGCTCAGGTCGAGGCTAAAGGCTGAGAGGGGGGTGCATCCCTCGCGCATGCCTTCGCTGTGGACGCGGTCGTTGTAGGTGCGTCCGTCCTCCGAGAGCATGTAGGCCACGTCGGCATTGTTGACGTACTTGGCGTCGCTGATGGTGGCCAGTCCCTTGATGTTGAGCACTTCATTCACCCTGAGGTTCAGTCCCACCTCTACACCGTAGTACTCTTTCTCGATGCCTGAGAGTGATACGTAGGTGAACGAACGGCGGTCGTCCATGTAGTACATGCTCTGCTCGGTGACATCATTGAGGTGGCTGTAGAATCCATTGATGTTGAGCTTGATGAGCGAGGTCTTCAGCTGGTAGCCCACCTCTGTGGAAAGCACCTTCTCGTTCTTCAGGTCGCGTACGAAGTCATTGTTCACCTGTGCGGCCTGGAAGGCGGTACGCGGAGCAGGAGTCTTCAGCTCATAGCCGGCTCCCAGCAGGATGGCGTGTCCCTTGCCCAGGTTGAAGTGTATGCCGGCCTTGGCTCCTCCGTCGAGGAACTTAGCCGTGCCGCTCTTGCCGTAGGAGTTCTCGGGAGCCAGTCCGTTGCGCATCTTACCTTCGCGCTGCATGGTGGTCCCTGCCACGCGTCCGTTGACAAAGAGGTGAGCACGGTTGAGGTCGGCGGTGTATCCAGCCCAGAGCTGAGCCTTGTTGACGAAGATGTTGTAGTCGTAGCCGAAGCGGTCGCCTTCCTTCACCACCTGGTTGGGATGGTTCATGTCGTACTGTGCCTCCTTGCCGTCCTCACCGTAGTTCTTGATGACGTAGGTGTTGACATTGTGGAAGGAGTCGGCGCCGAGCAGGTCGTCCATCGTCTGATAGTGCATGCCCTTGTTGGTCGAGAGCTGCAGTCCAGCATGCAGCTGCGAGGTGTTGGTGAGCTGCTTGTCGATGTAGCTGCTGAGCGACAGCGAGAGCTGGTCGTCGTGGTAGCGCTGTAGGTAGTACATGGCGTCTGAGCCTTGCAGAGCAGCCATCTTGTTGGAGTAGTACATGCGGTCCCACTGCACCTGGCGGTTCTCCTTCGATGCCGACAGATAGTCGTAAGCAGCTTGCCAAGTTTCCTTATCTGCCATAAAGGATTCTTCATCTGTGTAGTAATAAGGTTCTCGCACATTGAAAAAGGCACTCGGCATGCCAGAGTAGTAGTCGGGAGCGGGATTGGTGGAGTTGTTGTAGTTCAGTCGGCTGCTGCTGTACTTGGCATACTTGCCCAGCAGCGAGGTGACGAGCTTGGTCTCTGTGTCGATTTTCCAGTCCCATGTGAGCAGTGCGGCAGGTGCGAAGTCCTTGACGATGCGTGAGTTGCGCTTCTTGCCGTCCTGATAGCCCCATACTGAGTTGTAGAGGCGGTCGTTGGCAATCCAGTACATCTCGTCAGTGGATGCTGCCTGTGTGCCACGCTCCGTGGGGTTGCCCCATGTGACGAGCGACAGTGAGTGCTGGTCGTTGATGAGCTTTTCTGCTCCCACGAAGTAGCTCAGCGAGTTGTAGCTTGTTCCGTCGACAAATCCGATGCCGCTGCCCCATCTGTAGGTGAGGCTTCCTGTGAATGCCCATCCGTCCTCGCGCACGCCGGTGTTGTAGGTGTACATCAGTCGGGTGTTGTAGTTACGGTTGGCGCCTGCTATGCTGGCGCGCTGTCCTGTGGCAAAGCTGGAGGGGCGGAAATTGTAGTTGTTGGCGCCTCCCATTCCGCTCATGGCGAAGTTGTTGTCCTCGAAGGGCAGTGCTGCTTCCTGTGAGCGCGTCTGGTTGTTGAGTCCTCCTACGAAGCTGTATCGGAACTCTCCTCGCTCTGCATCGTTGACGGGGTTGCCGTTGATGTGGATGTCGTTGTACTTCGAGCCAAAGGCGCGGTACTTGAATCTTGCCGGCGAGAATCGGTATCCTACCTCGCTGGCATACACGTTGCGGTTGGACGAGATGACGGTGACGTTCTGCGTGACGTCGTCGTCCTCTCCCAGCTGTGCTTCGGTGAAGGTGAATGCCTGCTCGTTCTGCACGTCGATGGCCAGTGAGTCGACCTCCTCCTGCTGTGCATTCATCGTGGCAGGTGGGAGGCAGAGTAGTGCCGTCACCGCAATGATTAGCTTTTTGTTCATATCAATAATTTTAGATTGTTTTCAGTTTGTGATTCTTGGTGCAAAGTTACGAAATAAACTTGATACTGGCAAGTATATCTGTCGTTTTTTTCTGGAAATCTGGTTTCTGCTGGTCGGAAGGGGCTCAAAGCCTGTGAGCGGTTCTTCGATGGCTGACGGTCTGCTCGTCGATGGCTGACGCTCGCTACATCGATGGCTGACGAACGAGCCGCTCATCCGAAACGGGCGACCAGCCCGTCAGCCACTAGCGTCGGCGGTGGTTGAGGCCATGAATAAAGGAGCCCCGATTCGGTGTCTGAATCGTGGGCTCCCTATGTTTGTGGAGTGATGCGGCAGGCGGCCTAGAGTATCTGCTGCAGCTCGCTGATGTTCTTCTCGATCTGCTCGTCGCTGACGGAGTAGTTCATCAGGTCGCCGTTGATGTACTGGTCGTAGCTGGGCATGTCGATGAGCCCGTGACCAGAGAGGTTGAAGAGAATCACTTTCTCCTCGCCCGTCTCCTTGCATTTCTTGGCCTCGCGGATGGTGGCAGCGATGGCGTGGCAGCTCTCCGGAGCAGGGATAATGCCCTCGGTACGGGCGAAGAGCATACCGGCATCGAACGACTCCAGCTGCGGAATGTCGACGCCGTGCATCAGCCCGTCCTTGATGAGCTGCGAGACGATCATTCCCGCGCCGTGGTAGCGCAGCCCTCCTGCGTGGATGTTCGACGGCTTGAACTGGTGTCCCAGGGTGAACATGGGCAGCAGGGGCGTGTAGCCGGCCTCGTCGCCAAAGTCGTACTGGAACTTGCCTCGCGTGAGCTTCGGGCAGCTCTCCGGCTCGGCAGCGATGAACTCGGTGGTCTTGCCGTCCTTCAGGTTGTGGCGCATGAACGGGAAGGCGATGCCTCCGAAGTTCGAGCCACCACCGAAGCAGGCAATGACCATGTCGGGATATTCGCCAGCAAGCTGCATCTGCTTCTCTGCCTCGAGGCCTATGATGCTCTGGTGGAGGGCAACGTGGTTGAGCACGGAGCCTAGTGTGTACTTACAGTTTGGCGTGGTGGTTGCCAGCTCGACAGCCTCCGAGATGGCTGTTCCCAGCGATCCCGAGTGCATCGGGTCCTTGGTGATGATGTCCTTACCGGCACGGGTCGACATCGAGGGCGATCCCGTCACGGCAGCTCCGAAGGTGCGCATGGCTATCGAGCGGTAGGGCTTCTGCTGCATGGTGATCTTCACCT
Organism: uncultured Prevotellaceae bacterium; assembly: GCA_946539475.1. The sequence continues at coordinate 7,358 of CAMNHM010000044.1, forward strand.
GATAGACGGCGCACTCCAGCCCGTAGAGCTTGGCGGCATAGCTCAGGGCCATGCCCCACTGTCCGGCGCCTGTCTCGGTGGTGACGTTCGTAGTGCCTTCCTGCTTGGCATAGTAGCACTGCGGCAGGGCGGAGTTGATCTTGTGCGAGCCCAGCGGGTTGGTCGACTCGTTCTTGAAGTAGATGTGTGCGGGTGTGCCCAGTGCCTGTTCCAGGGCGTAGGCGCGCACGAGTGGCGTCGATCGGTAGAACTTGTACTTTTCGAGCACCTCCTCGGGTATGTCGATCCATGCATGCTCGGTGTCTAGCTCCTGCACGCAGCACTCTCGCGGGAAGATGTGTGCAAGGTCGTCGACGCCCAGAGGCTGGTGAGTCGCCGGGTGGATGGGTGGTAGTGGTTTGTTGGGCATGTCAGCTTGGATGTTGTACCACTGTGTAGGAATTTCGCTCTCCTGAAGGATGAATTTCTTTTGTTTGCTCATAACTTGTTTCTTGTTGATGTTTAGTTATTGCGGTGCAAAGTTAATCATTTTGATGCAGAGAAAGGAGTTAAAGTAGTTAAAAGGAGTTAAAGGACGTCAGTTTTCCCCTGTAAAGCTGTACCTTTGCAACAATGATTGTACTTTTTACCCTGTTGCTCTACTTTGCAGCGCTGCTGGCAGTGAGCCGCCTGGCAGCGCGACGTAGCACCAACGAGACGTTTTTCCGCGGCGAGCGCCGTTCGCCCTGGCGCATGGTGGCCTTCGGAATGATCGGGGCGAGCATCTCCGGCGTGACGTTCGTCTCCGTGCCAGGGATGGTGCTGACGGGCGGGATGACCTACCTGCAGCTCTGCCTGGGCTTTATCCTGGGCTATGTGGCAGTCGCCTTCGTGCTGCTGCCTGTCTACTATCGGCTGAACCTTACGTCCATCTATGCCTACCTGGGCAGCCGCCTGGGCGAGCGCAGCTACCTGACGGGAGCCTCGTTCTTCCTGTTGTCGAAGCTGACGGGCACGGCAGTCAAGTTCTACGTCGCCTGCCTGATCATCCAGCAGTTCCTGATGCAGCCACTGGGCGTGCCCTTCGCGCTGACGGTAGTCGGGCTGGTGGCACTCATCTGGCTCTACACCCGCAGGGGAGGCGTCCGCTCGCTGGTGTTCACCGATACGCTGCAGACGTTCTGCCTCTTCGCCTCGCTACTCCTTATTATATATATGGTGATGCAGCAGATGGGGCTGTCGGCGGCGGATGCCGTCAGCCGTATCGTTGCCGACGAGCGCAGTCGTGTCTTCGTGTTCGACGACTGGGTGAGCCGCCAGAACTTCTGGAAGCAGTTTGTCAGCGGCGCATTCATCGTCGTCGTGATGACGGGCCTCGACCAGGACATGATGCAGAAGAACCTCACCTGCCGCACCCTGCGCGAGGCTCAGAAGAACATGTGCTCCTACGGCGTCTGCTTCCTGCCAGCCAACCTGCTGTTCCTGGCCTTGGGCGTGCTGCTGGCACAGCTCTTCGAGAGCCAGGGCGTCGCACTGCCCGCCCGTGGCGACGAGCTGCTGCCCATGTACGTCGAAGGTGCCTCTTCGCAGCTGCTGCCGGCACTCTTCACGCTAGGCATCGTCTCAGCCTCGTTCTCCTCGGCTGACTCCGCCCTGACGGCACTTACCACGAGCTACTGTGTCGACATCCGCCGGCGTCCCGCCGACGAGCGCCTCCGCCGTCGCGCCCATATCGCGATGTGCCTGCTTTTTGCACTTTGTATCCTGGCCATCAGGATCGTCAACTCGTCGTCGCTCATCGATGCCATCTATACCATCGTCAGCTATACCTACGGACCGCTGCTGGGACTCTTCGCCTTCGGGCTCTTCACGCGCCGTGAGGTACGCGACGCATGGGTGCCTTACGTCTGCGTCGCATCGCCGCTGCTGTGCTTTGCGCTCGACCAGCTGTGCAGGCATGCCTGCGGCTACCACTTCGGCTACGAGTTGCTGCTGCTCAACGGATTGCTGACGTTCGTAGGGCTGACTGTGGCGAAAAAGCAACGGCGATGACAAAAAATGTGGTCATAATGTTGCACAGGTTGATATCTTTTCGTACCTTTGCAACCTCATAAAACTACTCACGAATAGCATGAAACGACAACTGACACTTCTACTGATGGTCACGGCAACCACTTGTGCCCTGGCCTGTACAAACTTTATCGTAGGCAAGAAAGCCTCGAAGGACGGCTCCGTCATCTGTTCCTATTCAGCCGACAGCTACGGCATGTTCCAGGGACTGGTCCATTATCCCGCTGCACGCCACGCCAAGGGCGAGATGCGCAAGGTGTATGACTGGGACACCAACAAGTACCTGGGTGAGATCCAGGAGGCCGAGCAGACCTACAACGTCGTCGGCAACATCAACGAGTGGCAACTCACCATCGGCGAGACCACTTTCGGAGGGCGCGAGGAGATGGTCGACACAACAGGCATCATCGACTACGGCTCGCTGATATACATCACCCTGCAGCGCGCACGCAACGCACGCGAGGCCATCGACGTGATGACGACGCTCGTGGAGCAGTACGGCTATTGCTCCGAGGGCGAGACCTTCACCATCTGCGACCCCAACGAGGCATGGATCATGGAGATGATGGGCACCGCCAGCGACCGCACCCTGGAGAAGGGACGCACCGTCTGGGTTGCCCTGCGGGTGCCCGACGACATGATTTGCGGACATGCCAACCAGAGCCGCATCACCCGCTTCGACATGAAGGGTGCCAAGGCCAGCGGGCAGTGGGCCATGGTGAACAAGACGGGCGACGTGCGCTACTCGAAGAACGTGGTCAGCTATGCCCGCAAGATGGGATGGTTCAGCGGCCGCGACGAGGAGTTCAGCTATAACGCCGCCTATGCCGCCCCCGACTTCTCCGGCCGACGCATCTGCGACGCCCGCGTGTGGAGCTTCTTCCACCGCTATGCCGACGACATGGACCGCTATATCCCCTGGGCCGAGGGCAAGGAGGCCAATGTCGAGCCGTTGCCGCTGTGGGTGAAGCCCAACCGCCTGCTCACGGTGGCCGACGTGGAGGCTGCCATGCGCGACCACTTCGAGGGCACACCCTTTGCCATCAACGGCGACAGCCAGCAAGACGGTGACATTGGTGGCGGCATCTGGGAGATGCCCTACCGCCCCACGCCCCTCTACTTCGAGGCCGACGGCAAGCGATACTTCAACGAGCGCCCCGTCTCCACCCAGCAGGCAGGCTTCGTCTATGTCTCGCAGATGCGCTCGTGGCTGCCACGCGAGGTGGGAGGATGCTTCTGGTTTGCCAACGACGACGGCAACATGGCGCCCTTCACCCCCGTCTACTGCTGTGCCACGGAGTCACCCCGTCCGTACAACACCCCCGGCGCCGACGACCTGACCTTCTCGATGGACAATGCCTTCTGGGTGCAGAACTGGGTGTCGAACATGGTCTATCCGCGCTATTCGATGATGTTCCCATCGCTGCAGGCGGTGCGCGACTCGCTCGACACTTCCTACTTCCGGCTGCAGAAAGAAGTGGAGGACAAGGCCCTGGCCCTCAGCGAGGCAGAGCGCGTACGCTTCCTCACGGCCTATACTGCCGAGAAGGCCGACCAGATGCTGGCTCGCTGGCAGCAGCTGGCTTTCTACCTCATCGTGAAGTACAACGACATGACGTCGAAGCCTGAAGATGCCAACGGCCGGTTCCTTCGCACCCCCAACGGGCTGGGAGCCACCGTCAAGCGGCCCGGGTATTCGCAGGGCTATGCACGAGAGCTCATCAAACGTACTGGTAACAGGTATGCCGTGCCGCAGTAGTTGGCGTGAGCCTCCCCGCATTGTGTCACCATCGCCCTGTGGAACTCCTCGACCATCGAGCGCACGCTGAACATCACACTGAACGACATTCCCTTCGGCAGTGGCACGTTGGAGGTGTATCATCTCTGCGGCCAGCGCCAGCCACACTTGTCAAAAGGCATAAATATAGTGCGCAACCCTGAAGGACGTGCACGCAAGATTTATATCAAATAGGGAAGTTCAGCGTACGATAACTTTTTTGCCGCTGACGATGTAGACTCCTTTGTTGGCGGAGCTGGATGTCAGGCTGCCGGAGAAATCATGAGTGCCGACGTGCCGACCTGTGAGGTCGAACACGTCGGTGCTGTTTTTGGTGCTTTGGGTCGAGCCGGTGTCGTCATGGTCGCTGATGGCTTTGATGCCGTCGGCAGCCTTCTTGTCACCCAGACGTAGCAGGCGCACACCGTGGCTCGGCACGCTGAGACTGATGGTGCCCGTTACGGTGCCTAAGCTTGTCTTTTCCCAAATGTCGTATACAGGTACAGCCTCGTCAGCCTCGTAGCCTAGCGAGGTGATGTCGAAGACGTAAGGCTCGTCCTTGACCACGCTGAAGATAAACTCCATCGTTGTGCCGCTGGCAGAGGTGTTGTCCGTGTCGCAGCTGGAGTCGTAGCCGCAGAGGGTGCGGAAGGTTTTGAAGGTGTGGCCGGCCGGCAGGTCGTAGACGAGCGTGCACTGGGCATTCATCCCGAGTCCTGTCTTGTAGGTCTTGCCTTCCACGCGTAGCGGGCCGTTCTCCACGTTTCGGTTCACATGCAGCGATCCCCATTCCGATGAGTAGGACGACGGTGTGAGGGTGGTCAACGATACCTCGTTGCCTTCGGCGTCGATGAGCATCGGATCGATGAGGTCGGCTCGGTCGTAGGCAAAGCCGTCGCCCCAGTTGCTGACCACGATCTGCAGTTTCGAAGCGCCTTCTATGTCAGCCTCCAGGGTCTTTGACTTTGTTCCCGTGCGCGAGATGAGTCCCGACCGGGCAGCGGAGTAGTCCTGCTCGGCAGCAAGTGGGTTCTGGTCGAAGACGAAGAATCGGAGGCTGGTGGTGGCACCGGCCTGATTGATTCCCGAGTCGTCGGCAGCCGCTAGGGCAGTGAAGCGCACGACGTCCATCTCGTCGGGTATCTGGAAGAAGATGGCCGCGTTGGCGTCGGTGCTGAATCCTCGGTCGTAGGTCTGTCCCATCACCTTCATCTTTCCTCCGTGGTCGACGTTGGCATTCTCGCGTACGCGGTTGAAATAAGACTTAGTGTAGTCGCGTGTCTTGTAGGTGCCGGTGAGTGCCACCTCGGTGCCGTCGCGCAGTATGAGGGTGGGGTTAATCCAGTCGCCGTGGTCGTAGTTGAAGTTGTCGCCGCCGTCGTCCACCACGAGCACCAGTGTCTTGCTGCCTTCGGGCCAGGGGATGTCTACGCTGACGGCGTGGCCGTCGGTGGTGTAGGCCACAGTCTCAGAGCGGTAGAGTGCTTTCTGTCCTACGATCCATCGGGTGTTGTCGCGCTGGAAGAGTGCCAGGTAGCGGTTGCCAGTGGCAGGATCCACCGAGGTCCAGACGGTATGTCCGTTCTCCTCTTCTGCCAGCACCTGATGGGCATCCTGCCCGTACTTGTGCATCTGGTGGTATTCCTCATTGGTCATCAGCGAGAGGGTGAATTCGTCGTTCTTGGTCATCTCGCCTCCGAAGAAGAGGGGCGAATGGCAGATGCCCCAAAGGGTCATCATCGTGAGCTGTTCATTCTGTGTGAGCTGTGTCCAGTGGCCGGGGTCAGCATTGCAGTAGCCTGGGTCGCCGATGGTGGCGGCGATGTGTCCCAGTGGCAGCATGTCACAGTCGGCGTAGTTGCCGGGGCGTGTGACGTTGCTCCAGAAGTTTGCCTCGGGGAACACGGCATCCACGGCACTCCAGTTGTCCCATAGGTCGTCCATCATGCGCCACATGTTGGCGTTCTGTAGGCACTCCTCGGCCTTGTCGAAGGCTGTCTTTCCTGGACTGAGCGAGAGCACGATGGGGCGTCCCGTCTGGTCGATGGCACGGCGGATCATCTGCACCTCGTCGGTATAGAAGGGACGTGAGAGGTCGTCGATCTTCAGGAAGTCCACACCCCATTCTGCGTAGAGGTCCATGATGCTATTGTAGTACAGCTGACCATATTTATTATCGCGCACGCGCAAGTTGTCGCCTAGCCAACCGCAGGGTGAGGTGGTGCCGCTGTAGACCTGCGTCCAGGGTGTCTGCTCGCTGCCCTTGAGTTTGTATTTGCTACCGACGACCGCCTTGGGCACGCCTCGCATGAGGTGGATGCCCAGTTTGAGCCCCATGGCGTGCAGCCTGTCGGCCAGTGCCTTGAAGCCTTGGTTCTTGCCGTCGACCATGCACGACGGGAAACGGGTAGGCGACGGCAGGTAGCGTCCGTAGTCGTCGAGGACGTAGTCTTGTGTGCCCTGCTGGTTGTACCATCCGCCTCCCAGCGAGGGATGGTTGCAGTACCAGCGAATATCGATGACTACGTACTCCCATCCGTGGCGCACGAGGTCGTTGTCCACCAGATACTGGGCGTTCTGCATCACCTCCTTCTCTGTGACGGATGAGAAATAACAGTCCCATGAGTTCCATCCCATGGGAGGAGTCATGGCCCACGTACGGAACGTGGCGATGTCGTCTTGGGCTGAGGCTCCGCTCAAGCCACATAGTAGTGTCAGGGCTATGACACTCATTCTCCTTAATAATTGATTTATGCGCATTGTTTCTTATTGATGTGAGATGTATTTCTTTCCATCTATGATATAGATTCCTGCGGGAAGTTTCTGGATGCAGACGCCAGGCAGGCGGCGCCCCGAGAGGTCATAAACCATGTGGCTGCTGGACGTGGCAGGTCGAAGTTCCTTGATTCCGGTGCTATTGCCCAAGTAGCGGAGCTGGAAGTGATCGTAGGCAACCCAGTCGGCATCCACCGTCTGCTGTTTGCGGATTCCGAGTCGCATGGATTGCTTTTCGGAGGGGAGGGCATAGATGACCGAATTGCGGTAGCGGTCATTGTTGTTGAAGGCCCTGGAAGCGGCAGCAAGGTTGTCGGGGTAGCGGTAGGGACTGTAGCTGTAGTCCTCGCAGCTGTAGAGGTTCTGTAGTGGGGTGGAGGCATCGCCCAGATATAGCTGCGCGTTGGCGATAGAGGCATCCTGCTGCTGCCAGGCGGCGTGGGCAGGCTCGATGGCACCGGCGCGGTAGAAGGCGTTGACCGAGAGCTGATAGTAGCCAGCAGGCATGTCGGTCAGTTCCTGCCAGATGTCAAACGAGCGGGAAAACTGCTCGGCTGTCTCGTTGGCATAGCCTCCATAGTTGGCACTGATGTCCGTGCCGGTGCGGATGGCTGGGATGTCTGCTCCCTGCCAGCCCATGTTGTAGCGGGTGAAGGAGCTGTTCTGGATGAGGAACGTGAGGTTGGCAGGTTGACCGGAGCGTGCCAGGCGGAGTTGCTCCTCCTGATAGTTGGCCACGGCACTGAGCAGTTGCTGGTAGCGCTGGCTGCGCACGGCAGCGGTGCCGCTGTTGACGGCCCGTGAGGCGTTGTTGTAGGCTTGGGTCAGTGCGTTGTCGTTGGCATCCTGGTAGTAGTTCTTCACCTCCTTCACCAGGCTCTTGAGTTCCTGCAGATCGGCTATCCCCTGAAACTGTGCGTCGTCGTGCATGGCCGTGGCACGTGCAGCGATGTCCTGTATCTGAAGGTCCGAAAGGGCGCAGTCGAAGATTTGGAAGTCGTCGAAGAGTGCATGCTCCATGATGGCGTCGCCCGAGAAGGGCGAGTGGGCTATGCGTGCGACCTTCAGCTTTCCGACGAGCTCAGGCAGGTTGATGTTGGCTGCCTGGGTGCGGCGCAGCTGTCCGTCCACGTATAGGCGGATGGTGCCTTCCTTCTGTGTGCAGGTGATGTTGTGCCACTCCCCGATGCGGAGGCACGACCACGAGGGAATGTTGCTCAAGGTTGAGCCGTCCTTCAACTCGCAATACCAGTTGTTGTTGCTGCCGGAGTTGATGATGCCGAAGTACTGGCCAGTGCCGTTGCTCATCTCCAGTGCCCAGGAGAAGCGGTTGGTGTTGTTGCCAATGCGCTGGAGCACGTTCATGCTGATGGTATAGTCCGTGGCTCCTGCGAGGGCATCCTGCACGGCCTTGATGGGCAGGTTCATGTAGCTGTTCTCGCCCAGTTGTCCTGTGGAGAGTACGTAGTTGCCGTCAGACTGCTGCTCAATGGCAGCCTTGCCGACGAGTGTGCCTTGAAAGAGGCCGGAGTCGTCGGTGGGTGTGCCGCTGTCGAATGAAAAGCGCAGCCGGGGCTGTGGCAGCGGCTCGGCCACGGGTACGCCCACGTCGGTCACCTTCAGGCGCAGCACGTTGACCGAGTAGGCTGCAGCCTCGTAGTTGATGGTGCCGTCGGCTTCGACACGTACAGTCAGCGTGTGGGGGGTGATCGCGAAGGGCTCTGTCAGGGTGTTCTCGTCGGTGCCGCTGGGTGCCGAGAGCACCTCGGCTTCGCCCGAGACCACCTTTCCGTTCTCGAAAGAGAGGCGCACTGGTGTTGCCTGGCCGTGGGGGTTGACAAGCTTGACATAGAAGGTGCCCTCCTCTTGGTCGATGTTGGCACAGGTGTAGATGCTGCGGTCGGCATATCCGCGCAGGTTCGTGTCGATGATTTGCACGCCGTCCAGATAGCAGCGCACGTGCTGACCTTCCTTCTGAACGCGGATGGTGTACTCCTGTCCGGTGTTCAGCTGGCCTTCCTTGTCGGCCAGGGTAGTCTTCGTGCCATTCTTGCATTGCTCCACGGCGTGCTTTGAGTTGCCCCATCCGCCGAGGTTCAGCCAGGTATAGTTCTGTGCATCCTTGTAGTCAAAGATGATCAGGAAGCCCTCAGAGCCGCCGTTCTTGGTGGCGTGGACGGTCATGTCTACATTGGTGGTGGTAAACTGCTTGTTGAGCACGCAGGTGACGTCGGTGGCCGATGTGTTCGTTTGGCGGAAGGTGTCGCCGCTGAGCGTCCAGTTGCCGCCCCGCGTGGTCCACTCGCCGGGCACGAGGTTCTTGACCTCGAAGGTCGTGTCGCTGGCGGTGACGCTGAGATCGGTGAAGGTGGCGCTGGTGGCCCAGGTGCCCAGGCCGATGCTGCCCTTTGTGGTGTTACGCTCCGGTGTGTTGTCCTGCTCGCTCCATCGGATATTCTGGTGTCCGATATTGTTGCTGAACATGCGTTGCACGTAGTAGGAGGGCGTGCCGTAGCTAAGCGAGGAGTTGAAGCGTATCATGTCGGGGCGCCAGGCGTAGTTCTCCTCGTGGGTGAAGATGGGCGCGTAGCTCATCATGGTGACCGACTCGCTGTTGTTCTCGCATCCTTGCATGAAAATGGCTTCGCCGATGGCGGCGTTCATGTTGCCCCACCATCCGCAATCCTTCGTCACGGCATACTCGCCGACGTATATGCGGGTGGACGACTTCGACTGGTTGTCGTAACGTCCGTACTGGCTGATGAAGAAGTCGGGGGTGTCGTAGTAGTGCTCGTCCTTCAGCTCTACGGGCTCGGTGACGTTGTCGAAGTAGTAGCTGTCGGCCACCAGGTGCAGCTCGGGCCATCGGGTTTTGATGGCGGTGTAGAACTGCATGTAGCGCTTCATGTAGTCGTCGCGGTTGAGCATGAACTCCTGCTCGTTGCCTATCTCCATGTATTTCAGGTCGAAGGGCTCGGGGTGTCCGTTCTGAGCGCGCATGCGGCCGTAGAAGGTCTCGGTGGCTGAGCCGTTGGCATACTCGATGGCGTCGAGTGCTTCCTGAATGAAGGGGTCGATGTCGTTCTCGTCCACCTTCCAGTCATGCCCCAGCCCCATGTTGACCACGAAGAGGGCGTGAGCACCCAGATCCTCTGCCAGCTGCAGCAGCTCGTGATAGCCCAGTCCGTCGGTCACCTTGTAGCCCCAGTTACGGTTGAGGTGGCCGGGGCGCTCCTCGATGGGTCCCACGGACTTCTTCCATTCAAATCGGTTCGTGGCGCCGTCGGCATAGGCACCCTCGATGTAGCAGCCGCCGGGAAAGCGCATGAAGCGCGGGTGAAGATCGGCCAGCATCTGCGCCAGGTCTTCGCGGCAACCGTTGGGCCGGTTCTTGAACGTGGGTGGAAAGAGGCTGACAACATCCAGGTAGACGACGCCCTTGGCCGAACCCTTCAGCAGCAGTCGTCCCTGTGGGTCGTCGCCCGTCGCCAGGATTGTGGCCGTCAGCTTCTGCCATTCCTGTGTGGCGCTGACCTCGAAGGTCGTCTGTCCCATCTGCTGCCCGCGGGCGTTCTGCAGCTCGGCGGTGATGACTCCGTCGTACGTGTCTTCGGCGCGGAGCCAGAAAGAGAGCGTGTACGTGCGTCCGCTGACGATATTGATGCCCCAGTAGCCGTCGTTGCGCACGCCGGCGCCGGCCGACCTGATGTTCAGGCGCAGGGCGCGCTTCTGCACCGTGTTCAGCATGTTGTCTCTGCTTAGGGTGATGGTGGCATTGCCCGTGGCGTGCCAGGCGAGGGGACTGTTCATGTCTTCCTCGAAAGAGCGGTTGCGCACCAGCTCGGCGTACAGCCCGCCGTCGCCGGCGTGGTTGATCTCTTCGTAGAAGATGCCATAGTGGTCCTCGGTCACCATCTGTCCCCGCTCCTTGAAGTCGAAGGAAATTATTACTTGAGCCTGAGTCGATAAGGCACACAGTGCAAAGGCCCATGCAGTAATCACTCTCGTAAGTTTCATAAACGTTCAGCTCGTTAGTTAGTAATGAATTTCGCTGCAAAGGTACAAAGAATCGTTGAGAATGCAGAAAAATATTCACGGATTTTTCGGATCAGTCCTAAAACCCAGTTGCAGACAATCCGCATGGAGCTCCCCTCCCTTGTAGGGGAGGGGCAGGGGTGGGGTCAGTAACTTCTTCACTGACATTATATTACTGACCCCACCCCTTAATCCCCTCCCCTACAAGGGAGGGGAGCTGTAGCACCAACAGTCAACCAAGTTTTCGGACTGACCCGATTTTCTACCAAATCAACTGATTCTTTATGACGAGGGAAAAGGCCGTCGCCATCACCATGAAAAGGGCGCATGGCGTGCGGCCAAGGGCTTCAAGAAAAATGTTGCTCACCGGAAGGAGTCGGTGAGCAACTTTATTTCTATCTGAGGGGTGATGCGTTCGTAGAGAATGTTGTAGACGGCATCGAGGATGGGCATGTTGACGTGCCAGTGGCGGTTGATCT
>CAMNHM010000045.1 GCA_946539475.1 uncultured Prevotellaceae bacterium
GCCCCGAGTTCCTCGGCAAGATTATCTTCCTCGAGGACTACGACTTCCTGCTGGCCCGCCGTCTGGTGAGCGGTGTCGACATCTGGATGAACACGCCTACGCGTCCGCTCGAGGCTTCCGGCACGAGCGGTGAGAAGGCTGAGATGAACGGCGTCGTCAACCTCTCGGTGAAGGACGGCTGGTGGCTCGAGGGCTATCGCGAGGGTGCCGGATGGGCACTTACCGAGAAGCGCACCTACGACAATCAAGGCTACCAGGATCAGCTCGATGCCGCCACGATCTACTCGCTGCTCGAGAACGAGATCATACCGCTCTACTATAAGAAGAACAAGAAGGGCATCAGCGAGGGATGGATCAAGGTCATCAAGAACTCCATCGCTCAGATTGCTCCTCACTACACGATGAAGCGTCAGCTCGACGACTACTACTCGAAGTTCTACGAGAAGGAGGCCAAGCGCTTCAAGCAGATTGCCAAGGACGGCTATCGCAAGGCTAAGGACATCGCCCAGTGGAAGGAGACGGTGGCCGAGCGCTGGGATGCCATCCGCGTGGTCAGCTCGGAGTGGAACGTCGCTGCCGCAGGTCTGGAGACGGGTCAGAAGTACCTCATGCGCTACGTCATCGACGAGCAGGGCCTCGACGATGCCATCGGCCTGGAGAAGGTGAACGTCGTCGTCGACAGCAACGGTCAGGAGCGCATCTACAGCATCGAGCCCCTGGAGCTGGTGAAGCGCGAGGGCAACCTCTACACCTTCGAGGCCAACCTTGGTCCTCGTCAGGCTGGCGAGTATCGCTCCGCCGTGCGCATGTATCCCAAGAACGGCGAGCTGCCTCACCGTCAGGACTTCTGCTATGTGAAGTGGCTGGAGCTTCCCGCTATCCTCTAGGAGTTTAAAGTTGAGAGTTTAGAGATTAGAGTTTAGAGATTAGAGTTGAGAGTTTAGAGTTTAGAGTTGAGAGACTTTTCTTATGCCTTTCGAAGGTATGGTCAAAAGTCTCTCAACTCTTAACTTTCAACTAAGAACAAAAGTCTCTCAACTCTAAACTCTCAACTCTCATCTTTCAACTAAGAACAAAAGTCTCTCAACTCTAAACTCTCATCTCTCAACTTTATCAAAATTGTAAGCAAAAAAGGCTAAATTTCTTTCAAATTGTTTGCAGGATACGGGGAAAATGTGTAAATTTGCCGCCCCTAACGCAAAGGTAAAAGGATTTTTAAGAAATGAACGACAGACTTTTCATCTTCGACACAACACTTCGCGACGGCGAGCAGGTACCAGGCTGCCAGCTGAACACCATCGAGAAGATTCAGGTGGCCAAGGCGCTCGAGCAGCTCGGCGTCGACGTCATCGAGGCCGGCTTTCCCATCAGCTCGCCCGGAGACTATCATTCGGTGATTGAGATATCAAAGGCCGTCACCTGGCCCACGATTTGTGCGCTGACGCGTGCCGTGCAGAAAGATATCGACGTCGCTGTCGAGGCATTGCAGTATGCCAAGCGCAAGCGCATCCATACAGGCATCGGCACGAGCGACTCTCACATCAAGTATAAGTTCAACAGTACGCGTGAGGACATCATCGAGCGCGCAGTATGGGCCGTGAAGTATGCCCGTCAGTTTGTCGACGATGTGGAGTTCTACGCCGAGGATGCCGGCCGCACCGACAACGACTATCTGGCCAGGGTCGTTGAGGCCGTCATCAAGGCTGGCGCTACCGTCGTCAACATCCCCGACACCACCGGCTATTGCCTGCCCGTGGAGTTCGGACAGAAGATCAAGTACCTCAAGGAGCACGTCGACAATATCGACAAGGCCATCATCTCCACCCACTGCCATAACGACCTGGGCATGGCCACGGCCAACACCCTCGAGGGCGTGCTGAACGGAGCGCGGCAGGTAGAGGTGACCATCAACGGTATCGGTGAGCGTGCGGGCAACACCTCGCTGGAAGAGATTGCCATGATTCTGAAATGCCATAAGAACATCCAGATCGACACCAATATCAATACTACCAAGATATACCCCACGTCGAGAATGGTCTCCAGCCTGATGAACATGCCCGTCCAGCCCAACAAGGCGATCGTCGGCCGCAATGCCTTTGCCCACAGCAGCGGCATCCATCAGGACGGAGTGCTGAAAAACGCCCAGACCTACGAGATCATCGATCCGCGAGACGTGGGCATCGACGACAACAGTATCGTTCTCACCGCCCGTAGCGGACGCGCAGCACTGAAACACCGCCTGCACGTCAATGGCGTCGATGTCGACGAGCATCGGCTCGACAAGATCTATGAGAAGTTCCTCCAGCTGGCCGACCAGAAGAAGGAGGTGACGGATGCCGACGTGATGATGCTGGCCGGTGCCGATACTGCCGATCAGCATGCCGTGCGCCTCGACTTCCTGCAGGTGACCACTGGAAAGGGCGTGAAGAGCGTCGCCAGCATCGGGCTCGACATCAGCGGGCAGAAGTTCGAGGCGGCCTCCAGCGGCAACGGTCCTGTCGATGCTGCCATCAAGGCCCTCAAGCGGATCATCATGAAGCAGATGACGCTGAAGGAGTTCACCATTCAGGCTATCTCGAAGGGCTCCGACGATGTGGGTAAGGTTCACATGCAGGTGGAGTACGACGGTAACATCTATTATGGCTTCGGCGCCAATACCGACATCGTAACGGCTTCCGTCGAGGCTTATATCGACTGTATCAACAAGTTCAAGAAATGAATACACTATTCGACAAAATCTGGGATCGCCACGTCGTACAGGTTGTTGACGACGGCCCCACACAGCTGTATATCGACCGCTTGTACTGTCATGAGGTGACGTCGCCACAGGCGTTCGACGGACTGCGGGAGCGAGGCTTGCGCTGTTTCCGCCCCGAACGCATCTTCTGCATGCCCGACCACAACACGCCCACACACGACCAGGACAAGCCCATCGAGGACCCCGTGTCACGCCGTCAGGTTGATGCGCTGGCTCGCAATGCCGAGGAGTTCGGGCTGACACACTTCCCCATGCTCTCGCCCGACAATGGCATCATCCACGTCGTTGGCCCCGAGAAGGGTCTTTCGCTTCCTGGCATGACCATCGTCTGCGGCGACAGCCACACGTCCACTCACGGAGCCGTCGGTGCCGTCGCTTTTGGGATAGGCACAAGCGAAGTCGAGATGGTGATGGCGTCGCAGTGTATCTTGCAGCAGAAGCCCAAGTCGATGCGCATCACCATCGACGGGCAGCTGGGCCAGGCCGTGACGGCAAAGGACGTGGCCCTCTTCCTCATGAGCCGGCTGACGACAAGTGGCGCAACAGGCTATTTCGTGGAGTATGCTGGCGAGGTGGTGAGGAATATGTCGATGGAGGGCCGTCTGACGCTTTGCAACCTGTCGATCGAGATGGGCGCCAGGGGAGGATTCGTCGCTCCTGATGAGACCACCTTCGACTATCTGCGCGATAAGGAGTATGCTCCGAAGGGTGAGGCGTGGACGGAAGCTGTCGCCTATTGGAGGACGTTGAAGAGCGGCGACGATGCCGTGTTTGATAAGGAACTGACATTCAGGGCTGAAGATATCGAACCACGAATCACCTATGGAACCAATCCCGGAATGGGAATCGGCATCACGGAGACCATTCCCGAGCATCCGGGTGAGGAGAAATCGCTGCGATATATGGGCTTTGAGGCAGGGCAGCAGCTGCTGGGCACCAAGGTCGACTACGTCTTCCTCGGAGCCTGTACCAACGGTCGCATCGAGGATTTCCGCGCTTTTGCCAGCATCGTCGAAGGACGAAAGAAGGCCGAGGGCGTCGTAGCGTGGCTCGTGCCAGGGTCGTGGGCCGTCGACAGGCAGATCCGTCAGGAGGGTCTCGACAAGATCCTCTCGCGCGCAGGATTCGAGATTCGTCAGCCTGGATGCTCTGCCTGTCTGGCCATGAACGACGACAAGGTGCCTGCCGGCTGTCTCTGCGTCTCGACCAGCAACCGCAATTTCGAGGGGCGCCAGGGCCCGGGTGCCCGTACCGTCCTTGCCAGCCCTTACGTAGCTGCCGCCGCAGCTGTCACTGGAGTAATTACCGATCCTCGTACACTATTAAGATGAAACAGAAATTCAGTGTGATCACATCGACCTGTGTGCCGCTGCCCCTGGAGAATGTCGATACCGACCAGATCATTCCGGCACGCTTTCTGAAAGCCACTGACAAACAGGGCTTTGGCGAGAACCTCTTTCGCGATTGGCGTTACGATAAAGAAGAAAACCCGGTAGAGGGATTCCCCTTGAACAATCCTGACTATGCCGGCAGCGTAATCCTCGTCGCAGGGCACAACTTTGGGTCGGGATCGTCGCGCGAACATGCTGCCTGGGCGATTGCCGGCTATGGCTTCCGCGTGGTCATCAGCAGCTTCTTTGCTGATATCCATAAGAACAATGAGCTCAACAACTTCGTGCTGCCCGTACAGGTGTCGCCATCGTTCCTGAAAGAGCTTTTCGAGAGCATCAAGGCCAACGCGAAGACACTGGTGGAGGTCGACCTGCCCCGGCAGACGGTAACAAACCTGTCGACGGGCCGTCAGGAGCATTTCGACATCAACGGCTATAAGAAGCATTGCCTGATGAACGGACTCGACGACATCGACTTCCTCGTCGCTGCCCAGGACAAAACCATTGCATGGGAAAATGGAAACCCGACTGATTGAGATCCTCGACTCCACGCTGCGCGACGGCGAGCAGACCAACGGCGTCAGCTTCCTGCCACACGAGAAACTGATGATTGCACGCATGCTGCTGCGCGACCTCCATGTCGACCGCATTGAGGTGGCGTCGGCGCGTGTCAGCGACGGCGAGCAGGAGGCTGTGAAGATGATCTGCCGCTATGCCCGGCAGATAGGGCGGCTGGAGTGTGTCGAGGTGCTGGGCTTCGTCGACGGCCATCTCTCCGTCGACTGGCTGAAGGCAGCCGGGGCTTGCACGCTCAACCTGCTGGCCAAGGGTTCGCTGCGGCATTGCCAGGAACAGCTTCGCAAGACGCCCGAAGAACACATTGCCGACATCAAGGCTGTCGTCGGCTATGCCCATCAGCAGGGCATCGGCGTCAATCTGTACCTCGAGGACTGGTCGAGTGGTATGAAGAATTCCCCCGAGTATGTCTATCAGCTGATGGACAGCCTCCTCGGAACGCCTATCCGGCGGTTCATGCTGCCCGACACGCTGGGAGTGATGAATCCGCTGCAGGTAGTAGAGTATTTCCGTAAGATGGTCAAGCGCTATCCGGATACTCACTTCGATTTCCATGCCCATAACGACTACGACCTCGCCGTCAGCAATTCGTTGGCAGCAGCACTCAGCGGGGCCCGAGGCCTTCACGTCACTGTCAACGGGCTGGGCGAGCGCTGTGGCAATGCTCCCCTGAGCAGCGTCCAGGTCATCCTGAAGGACCAATTCAATGCCCGTACCCATATTCACGAGGACAAGCTGATGGAGGTAAGCCGCCTTGTCGAGAGCTATAGTGGCATCGCCATCGCCCCCAACCAGCCCATCATCGGCGACAATGTCTTCACCCAGGTGGCGGGAGTCCATGCCGATGGCGACCAGAAGGGCGGCCTCTATCACAATGCACTCGTGCCTGAGCGTTTCGGAAGGCGGAGGGAGTACGCGATGGGCAAGACCAGCGGGCGCGCAAACATCACCCGCAACCTGCAGGAGCTGGGGCTGGAACTGACGCCAGAGCAGACACAGCGCGTCACACGGCGTATCACCGAGCTGGGCGACCGCAAGGAGGTCGTCACGCAAGACGACCTGCCGTTCATCGTCTCCGATGTGCTGAAGCACGACGTCAGTGACGACCGCGTGCGCCTGGTCAGCTACCAGGTGTCGCTGGCCTATGGTCTGAAACCGCTGGCTAACGTGAAAGTCGAGATCAACGGACAGCAATACGAGGGTCACTCGTCGGGCGACGGCCAGTACGACGCCTTCGTGAAGGCGCTGCGTAAGATTTATAAGGAGTATCTCGACCGCACGTTCCCCTTGCTTCAGAACTATGCCGTCAGCATTCCCCCCGGCGGCCGCACCGATGCACTCGTGCAGACGGTCATCACCTGGCAGATGGCCGACGGCAAGCTGCTGCGCACGCGAGGCCTGGATGCCGACCAGACGGAGGCTGCCATCAAGGCAACCATCAAAATGCTGAACATCGTCGAGCGACAGGCGTAGGATGGCGCTTCGCGGCCGTCAATCCCACCGCTGATAGCAGAGGTAGTACTTGCTGACCTTGCGCGACAGCAGCTCGACGTTGAGCAGCTCCGACGCCTGGGTGATGGGGCGGATGGTGCCGTCTTTATAAAGGATATCGATGGAGTCGTCGTTGGGCGAGTACATGTCTTTCCGGAGCGTGACGACGTGCATCAGGTAATGGGCATCCTCGAGGGGAATTCCCATTTTTTCTGCTATGTCGCGCCGCACCTGGTCGACGCGTTCCTCGGGGATGGGCTCCTCGTGCACTTCGACGCGGAAGATGCGGCGGTCGAGCATGTCGGTGGCCAGTGTGCTGAGAATCGTGTCGTGGTGGTGCTTCCAGGCTTTCATGGCGCTCCAGATGTCGCTGTCGTCGAGGTCCTGGTACATCTGCAGGGCGTCGTCGTGCTCCGTAAACCATTTCGCGTCCACTTCGTTTTGCAGGAAATAGGCCAGTGCCGGCGAGGCGAAGAGCCGTTCGCCCTGGCGGGTGAGGTCCTTGGCGCGCAGCAGCATGTTGACCAGCACTTTCTCGTAGGCCACGGCCGTCTTGTGCAGGTACACCTGCCAGTACATCAGCCGGCGCGTCGTGAGGTAGTTCTCCAGTGAGTAGATGCCCTTCTGCTCCACCACGAGACGGTCGTCGACCACGTTGAGCATCTTGATGATGCGAGCCGACCCGATGTTTCCCTCGGTGACGCCTGTGAAGAACGAGTCGCGACGCAGGTAGTCGAGGCGATCCATGTCGAGCTGGCTCGAGATGAGCTGGTGTAGGAAGCGCTTGGGATATTCGTCCTTGAAGATGGCGATGGCCATGCCCAGCCGGTCGTGCAGGTCGTGGTTGATGCGCTCCATCATCATCAGCGAGATGTCCTCGTGCGAGATGCCGCTGATAAGGGTGTTCTCGAGCACGTGCGAGAAGGGCCCGTGGCCGATGTCGTGCATGAGGATGGCAGCCTGTACGGCTTCTGCTTCTGAGTCGAAGATGAATTGCCCTTTCTGCTGCAGCGAGAGGATGGCCTCACTCATCAGGTGGAATGCTCCCAGCGAGTGTTGGAATCGGGTGTGGCGTGCACCAGGATATACTACCGATGCCAGCCCAAGCTGGTTGATGCGGTTCAGACGTTGGAACAGCGGGTGGGCGACGATGTCGTAGAGCAGTCCGCGTGGAACCTTGATGAATCCGAAGACGGGATCGTTGATGATTTTTGACTCGTTCACTTGATGTCTTGTTTTTCTTCTGATGAGTGTCTGATGATGAGTGTGTGCTGCGTCTCTTCGCCGACGGCATATCGGCCGTCAGGGCGATGGTCGACCAGCCAGACGATGTTGCCGTCGGCTGCCGTCAGCACGAGTTGCTGTTGCCGGAGGGGTAGGGGCATCTTGATGTCGGTCAGGAAGTCGCTGACCAGTTTCGTGCCTTTCATCCCGAAGGGCTGGAAGCGGTCGCCCTGCCTCACGGTGCGCAGCGTCAGGGGGAATGCTGTGCGTGCGGCATCGAGGCAGGCCGTCGAGCGGTCGCGCTCCACTTGCGCCCCTGCCACGCGGCTGATGCGGAAGTGGTCGCGCCCTTGGTCGTAGGCATAGTTGGCAGGCTCTGGAAAGACCATCGACGGCCGTCCCTCCGTCTTCCGGGGCATGGCGATGAGCCTCTCTTGGCTGACACAGAGCTGATGGGTGGGCGATTGCCAGAGGCGTCCTGCCTGGACGTCGTTCAGGCGCTGGCTGACAGCCTCGATGGTGGCAGGCGTGAACCCCATTGGCGCCAGCCAGTGGTAGAGGATGAGCTCGGGCGACGGCTGGCTCAGGAGGTCGCTGATGGCGATGGAACCTGTCGTCTTCAGCTCTTCAATCTTTGGCTTGATGGCTTCCAGGCACACCTTCTCCGTCTCCGTCAGGCGTCGTGCCGTAGCGAGGATGCTGTCGGTGGCGGAGGCGCTGACAGCCGTCAGCTGTGGGATGACGTTCAGCCGCAGCTTGTTGCGCACGATGTCGGGCACCGCGTTCGAGCTGTCCTCTACGAACGTCTGCTGCTCTTCAGCCAGCCATGCTCGGATTTCCTGCCGTGAGAGGCAGAGCAGCGGTCGTACGACGTTGCCTTGGCGGGCTTTGATGCCGGTGAGCCCGTGGATGCCCGTCCCTCGAAGAAGGTTTATCAGGATGGTCTCTACGGAGTCGTCCTTATGGTGGGCTATGCAGATGGTGGCGGCTCCGACGTCGCGTCGCAACTGTTCGAAATAGGCATATCGGAGCTGTCGTGCCGCCATCTCAATGCTTACTTTATGCAGACGTGCATATTCTGTTGTGTCAAAATGCGTTATGTGCAATGCGATGCCGTGATTCTTGCAGAGGTTCCTGACGAAATCCTCGTCACGGTCGCTCTCTTTGCCGCGCAGTTTGAAGTTGCAGTGTACGGCTTCCACCCGGTATCCCAGCCGCTGCAGCATGAGTAGCAGGGCCACGCTGTCGGCGCCTCCGCTGACGCCTACGAGGTGTAGCTCGTCAGGCTGTAGCAGCTGCTGGCTGTCGATGAATGCTTCGACCGTTCTCAGTGTACTATTCGACATAGAGCACGAGGCCCTTCAGGTATTCGCCTTCAGGATGGAAGATGTTGATGGGATGGTCGGCCGGCTGGTGCAGCTGGTGCAGGATGCGCACCCGTCGGCGTGCCTGGGCGGCAGCTGTGAAGACGGCATTGCGGAAGTTGTCCTTGGTGACGACCTGCGAGCAGGAGAACGTGAAGAGTATGCCCCCCGCCTTGATCTTCTCGAAGGCCTTGGCGTTGAGGCGGGTGTAGCCCTTCAGGGCGTTGTGCAGGGCGGCGCGATGCTTGGCGAAGGCTGGCGGGTCGAGGATGATCAGGTCGTAGGGCTCTGCTGGCTGGTCGTCGCTGAACATAAAGCTATGCTGTGGCTCGTGAGGGCCTTTGATGCGTGTCTCGAGGAATTTAAAGGCATCTTCGCAGAATGCCTCATGGCGCTTGTCGTCAGGGAAGTTCAGCTCCACGTTGCGCCGTGTCAGCTCGATGGCCTTTGCCGAGCTGTCGACGGAGTGTACTGCCGTCGCTCCTCCGCGCATGGCATAGAAGGAGAATCCGCCCGTGTAGCAGAACATGTTCAGCACGCGGCGTCCGCGGGCATAGTGCTCCAGCAGGCTGCGGTTGTCGCGCTGGTCGACGAAGAATCCCGTCTTCTGCCCGCTCTGCCAGTCGACGTAGAATCGCAGTCCGTTCTCGAGGGCTGTGTTCTCGTTGCTGCCACCCACGATGAATCCGTTCTCTGGCTCGATGAAGGGTAGGGTGGTCTCGCTTTTATAGTAGATGCTGCTGATGCGCCCCTGCATGACGTCGGTCAGGGCGCTGGCTATCTGGTGGCGGCAGCGGTGCATGCCCACGCTGTGAGCCTGCATGACGGCCGTCTGCCCATAGATGTCGACGATGAGTCCGGGCAGCATGTCGCCCTCGCCGTGTACCAGTCGGTAGGCGGTGGTCTGGGGGTTGTCGACCAGTCCGATGGCCCGTCGGGCGGTGAGCGCCTGTTCGAGTCGTTCGTGCCAGAAGGCGTCGTTGATGGGCTGGTTGTCGAACGTCAGCACGCGTACGGCAATCGATCCCGGCTGGTAATGGCCGATGGCAATGAACTGTCCGTCGGCTGTCATCACCCTTACGGTGTCACCGTCGCCGATGCCCTTGTCGGCAGTCTGTATGGCTCCGGAGAATATCCAGGGATGGAAGCGTAGCAGACTCTCTTCCTTTCCTCGTTTCAGGTAGATACTATTCATGTGGCTCTTCTTTAACAATTAGTTTGTAATCGCCTGTTTCCTTTAGTCTTATCGTCTCTTTGTAGATTTCGATGCATGCCCATGCGTCGGTGGCGGCATAGAGTTTCTGCTTGTCGCTCAGCACGTCGGCCTCCCAGTTGCTCAGCTGCTGCCGCTTGCTGATTTTCTTCCCAAAGAGGTTGGCAAAGATTTTCTGGAGGCTCATGTCCTCGATGCCGATCTCGCGGACGAGGGTCTGCACATCGATGAACGTTCCCGTCTCGAAGGGGCCCAGCTTGTGGAGCGAGTTCAGGTCGTCGTGCCAGGAGAGCCCGATCTTCGTCACCTCGCGGTCCTCCAGCAGGCGTCGGAGGGCTGGTGTCAGCCCAGTGTAGTTCAGCCGGAAGAGGAAGCAGATGTCCTCTGCCGAAACCTGCAGCAGCGCGGTCTTATGGTTTTGGCCGCGCTTGAACGACGGGCGTGTCTCCGTGTCGAAGCCCAGCAGCGGCTGCCCGAGCAGGAAGTCCACTGCTCGCTCCGCCTCTCCGGCGGTCAGTACGACGTTTGTGCGCCCCTGGAACTCTGCCACGGGAAGCGTCGCAATCTGAGCCTTGTCGTATTTGTTGTAGATAACTTTAGACATCATTTTTCTTTTTGAGGTGCAAAAATACAAAAAAAATGTGATTTTTTGATGGTATCTGAGTTTTTTGCGCTAATTTTGCACAAGAATTAACGAAACATCAACGTAAATGGGTAAAAAGAAGAAGAAAAACAATAAAACTGTTGAACCGCGTCCTTCGCTGCTCGAGGCCCTTGGCCTTGAGCGCGTGACACAGCTATTCCAGAACGAGCGCCTGCTCATTTTCCTCGGTATGCTGCTCTTTGCCATCTCCTTCTGTATGGTGGTGGCGTTCATCTCGTTCTTCACCACAGGCAAGGCCGACGTGAGTGTCATCGAGAATCTCCGCGCCGGCGAGCTGGCCAATCAGAATGGCGAGTTCCACAATGCCTGCGGGTCGATAGGCGCCTATACGGCCTATTTCTTCATCAAGCAGTGTTTTGGCATTCCCGCCTTCCTCGTGCCCGTGTTCATCTTTATGGTGTCGCTGCGGCTGATGAAGGCCTACAAGCCGAAGCTCCTGAAGTGGTTCATGTGCCTGATGCTCGTGATGATCTGGGCAAGCATCGTGCTGGCGAAGTTTGCTGCACCCTTCTTTGCCGACAGCCATTTCTGTCCCGGTGGCGATCATGGTCGCCAGGTGGGGCGCTGGATCGAGGGCTTCGTCGGCACGCCGGGACTGGCAGCCCTGCTCGTCGTCATCGCCATACTGTTCCTGACCTACGTCAGCAGCGAGACCTACGAGTGGGTGCGTAGGATACTGAACCCGATGAAGTTCCTCGACAAGGTGAAGTTCAAGATCACCAACGAGGATCCCACCGAGCCCGTCGACTCCTACGAGAGCCAGATAGAGACTGAGGACGACCCGACGGTCTTCGACGATCCTGCTGCACAGACGGTTGAGTTCACCGACGACGAGGTGGTCGTCAGCGAGCCTGCTGCTGCCGACATCCCCGTCAAGCCTGTCCGCAGGAAGACGTCCGACGAGGAGATGGAGATGGACGTCGAGGTGGCTCAGGGCGAGGAGAAGGCCGACGGCAAGAACCTCGTTGAGGTGGGCGACCAGTTGCTCGAGCCCTACGACCCGAAGCGCGACCTGGAGAACTATCGCTATCCGACGCTCGACCTGCTGAAGAAGTACGACGACGACGGCAAGCCCTACATCGACATGGCCGAGCAGACGGCCAACAAGAACCGCATCGTCGAGGTGCTCCGCACGTTCGGCATCGAGATCAGCAGTATCAAGGCCACTGTGGGTCCCACCATCACGCTCTACGAAATCACGCCAGCCCCGGGTGTGCGCATCTCTAAGATCCGCGGCCTCGAGGACGACATCGCCCTCTCGCTGAAGGCGCTGGGCATACGTATCATCGCCCCCATCCCCGGCAAGGGCACCATCGGCGTCGAGGTGCCGAATGCCAAGGCGAACATCGTGTCGATGGAGTCGATACTCAACTCGAAGAAGTTCCAGGAGACCACGATGGAGCTGCCTTGCGCCATGGGAAAGACCATCACCAACGAGGTGTTCATGTTCGACCTTGCCAAGGCTCCCCACCTGCTCGTCGCCGGTGCCACCGGACAGGGTAAGTCGGTAGGCCTGAATGCCATCCTCACCTCCTTATTATATAAGAAGCACCCTGCCGAGCTGAAGATTGTGCTCGTCGACCCGAAGATGGTCGAGTTCAGCATCTACCGCACCATCGACAAGCACTTCCTGGCAGCCCTGCCCGAGGAGGCCGAGAACCCCATCATCACCGATACGTCGAAGGTCATCCGCACCCTGCAGTCGCTCTGCGTCGAGATGGACGACCGCTACCAGCTGCTGATGAAGGCCGGCGAGCGTAACATCAAGGACTACAACAAGAAGTTCATTGCCCGCCAGCTCAATCCTGAGCACGGACATAAGTACATGCCCTACATCGTCGTCGTCATCGACGAGTATGGCGACCTCATCATGACTGCCGGCAAGGAGATCGAGCTGCCCATCGCACGCATCGCACAGAAGGCGCGTGCCGTCGGCATCCACATGATCATTGCCACGCAGCGCCCCACGACCAACATCATCACCGGTACGATCAAGGCCAACTTCCCTGCCCGCATCGCCTTCAAGGTGTCGCAGGGCATCGACTCGAAGACCATTCTCGACCGCATGGGCGCCCAGCAGCTCATCGGACGAGGCGACATGCTCTACCTGCAGGGCAACGACCCCATCCGCGTGCAGTGCGCCTTCGTCGACACGCCGGAGGTGGTCAGCATCAACCGCTTCATCCAGCAGCAGCAAGGCTACGCCGAGCCCTTCGTGCTGCCCGAGCCGGTGGTGGAGGGCAGCGAGGGCGGCGACGATGGCGGCAACGATGTCGACCTGAACCATCTCGACCCGATGTTCGACGATGCTGCCCGCCTCATCGTCTCCAGCGGCAGCGGCTCCACGAGCCTCATCCAGCGTAAGTTTGCCATCGGCTACAACCGTGCCGGCCGCCTGATGGACATGCTCGAGAAGGCAGGCGTCGTCGGCGCAGCCCACGGCTCGAAGCCTCGTGAGGTGCTCATCCAGGACGACCTGAGCCTCGAACAGCTCCTGGCCAACCTGCACAACCGCTAGAGTCCCTTTTTTTACCCCATAAACCTGTTTACATCCGTTCAACACACTATCCAGAAGAACTATGATGAAAAAGATTGTTACAGTCGTCACGGCGCTCCTCCTCGCAGGAGCATCAGCGATGGCACAGACGGCGCTCAGCGTCCTCGACAAGTGCGCTGCCACCGTCTCGGCAAAGGATGGCGTCACCGCCAACTTCACCATGAACAGCGCGCAATACGGCAGCACCGCGGGCACCATCTCCATCAAGGGGCAGAAGTTCTGCATGCAGTCGTCCACGTCGACGATGTGGTTCGACGGCAAGACCCTCTGGACCTATATGAAGAGCAACGAGGAGGTCAACATCTCCACCCCGACGGCCCAGCAGCTGCAGTCGCTCAACCCCTACAACTTCATCAACCTCTACAAGGCGGGCTACTCCACGACGATGACCACCTCGGCCACGGCCTACACCGTCCACCTCACGTCGACCAACGCCCAGCACAAGATCAGCGAGGGCTTCATCACCGTCGACAAGACCACCTATGCCCCCAAGGAGATCAAGCTGTTGCAAGGCACGAAGTGGACGACGTTCACCGTCTCAGGGCTGAAGGCCGAGAAGCTGGCCGACACTACCTTCCGTTTCAACCCCAGCGCCTATCCCGACGCTGAGGTCATCGACCTGCGCTGACCACTATGACCCGCCTGCAACTCTTCCGGATGCTTCGCCAGAACGTGAAGCTCAGCGAGAAGCGCCATCCTGCCCTCGAGCAGAGCAAGGTGGCCAAGGTGATGATGTACATCGGCGGAGCCTTCATGGCTGTCTACATGATCGTCTTCGGCAGCTTCTTCGGACGCCTGGCCGCCGAGGACGACGAGCCGGCAGTGCTGTTCCTCATCCTGCCACTCTTCCTCCTGCTCGACTTCCTGGGGCGCTTCATGGTGCAGCAGACGCCGCTCGTCTTCTTCAAGCCCTATCTGCTCATGCCCCTGCCCGCCAAGAGCGTCGTGGAGTCCTATCTCGTGACGATGGTCCTCAGCAGCTACAACTTCCTCTGGCTGGCGCTCTTGCTGCCCTACGCCTACGTATGCATCGTGGCAGGGCTCAACGTCTGGGCGGTGCTTGCCGTCGTCTGCGGCGGTATGCTCATGGTCATGATCAACAGCCAGTGGTATCTGCTCGTACGCACGCTCATCGTGCGCTCACTGCTATGGTGGTTGCTGCCCATCGCCGTCTACGGGCTGATGGTGCTGCCCGTCATCCTTGAGGCCGACGACTTCTTCGATTCCATCGAGCGTGTCGTCGAGATGCTCTACAGCGCACCAGTGCTGTGGCTGCTCGTCGTCGTGCTGCTGGCGGTGCTCCTGGGGCTGATGCTGCTCAACCGCAACATGCAGTACGCCTTCATCTATAGCGAGATTACCCGCGAGCAGAAGCGACCGGCAGCCATCAAGCACGTCTCCGAGTTCTCCTTCCTCGAGCGATTCGGGCAGAACGGCGAGTATCTCAAGCTAGAGCTGAAGAGCATCTTCCGCAACAAGACGGTGCGCTCACGCGTGCTGATGAGCCTCGGACTCATCGTCATGCTCTCGGCCCTCATCAGCTATACCGACGTGTACGACGGGCCGCTCATCCTCAACTTCTGGTGCTACTACTGCTTCTCCATCTACGGCATGACGGCCCTGGTGAAGGTCATGGAACCTGAGGGCAACTACATCGACCTGCTCATGACGCAGCGCGAGAACATCCTGTCGCTGCTGAAGGCGAAGTACTATTTCCACGTGGCCATACTCGTCGTGCCGCTGCTCATCATGATGCCCGCCGTCTTCGCCGGAAAGTTCACGTGGCTCATGATGCTGGCCTACCTGCTGCTCACCAGCGGACCCACCTATTTCATACTCTTCCAGCTGGCCGTCTACAACAAGCAGACGCTGCCCCTCGACGACAAGCTCACGGGCAAGAACGGCGTAGAGAGCGGATTCCAGCTGCTCATCGAGCTCCTGGCGATGCTGGGACCCCTCGTCATCGTGGCCGTGCTGCTCTTCGCCACCGACGAGACGACGGCCTATGCCCTCATGGCCGTGCTCGGACTGCTCTTCACCATTGCCCATCCGCTCTGGCTGCGCAACATCTACAGCCGCATGATGCTCCGCAAGTATGAGAACATGGAGGGCTTCCACGCCACGCGCAGCTAACACCTACATTACCATAACCAGCATTTCGCCTGACCAATGAAAAAACTACTATTAGCAGCAGTCCTCTTCGCGGCACTCAGCGCAGAGGCTGCCCGTGCACAGATCCCCTTCGTCAAGGGGACGGCCGTCGACCGACCGCTCAGTGCCATCGAGCTCGATGCCGACAGCGTCAGCATGACCTTCAGCGGCGACGCCGCTGCCACCCGCCGCCAGCGCGCTGCCAAAGCCGATGTCGAGGTGGCCTTCGGCAGCGTAGAGATCGTCGAGGCCCGAGGATGGCTCGAGTCGGCCTTCGTCACGTTCAAGCCCTATCCCGCTGCCCAGGGCTATCATGTCTACGTCAAGGGTGGCGACATCGCCGACTATCAGCGCCTCGACGCGTCCCTCGTGCGCAACTATGGCAGCTATGGGCGGGCTGACGCCGTCGGCCTACGTGCTGCCGACGACTATCGGCTCATGGTCGTACCCACGGATGCGGCGGGCGCCGAGATCCGCTCGGCAGCAACCGTCAGCGAGCCGCTTGACGTGCGACGCCACGACCGCAGCGGCTTTGCACATTTCGGCTATTCCGACGGCATCGGCGCCTATAAGGACGACGGACGGCTGAAGCCCGGGGCAACGGTGGTCTACGTCACCGCCGCCACCGCACGCACCGTCAGCGCCACACTCTCCACGGGCACGTTCACAGGCCTCCAGGCCATCCTTAAGGCCTACGAGAAGGGCAATGTCACGACGCCACTCTGCGTGCGCATCATCGGATGCCTCGCAGCTGCCGACATGGACGCACTGGGCAGCACCGCAGAGGGCATCCAGATCAAGGGAAAGAGCAACAGCACACCGCTCGACATCACCATCGAGGGCATCGGCAGCGATGCCACCGTGCGCGACATGGGATTCCTCATCCGCAACAGCCGCAGCGTGGAGCTCCGCAACCTCGCCATCGTCAACTGTCTCGACGACGGGCTCTCCTTCGACACCGACAACCGCCACTGCTGGGCTCACCACATCGACTTCTTCTACGGGCGCAACAAGGGCGGCGACCAGGCCAAGGGCGACGGATCGCTCGACGTGAAGACCAACTCGCAGTACATCACCTTCTCATACAATCATTTCTGGGACAGCGGCAAGTCGTCGCTCTGCGGAATGAAGAGCGAGGCAGGGCCCAACTACATCACCTACCACCACAACTGGTTCGACCATAGCGACTCGCGGCATCCACGCGTGCGGACGATGAGCGTACACGTCTACAACAACTACTACGACGGCATCGCCAAGTATGGGGCAGGAGCCACCTCCGGCAGCAGCATCTTCATGGACCGCAACTACTTCCGCAACTGCAACAAGCCCATGCTCATCTCGCTGCAGGGCACCGACACCAAGATGGGCACCGACCTCACGTCGGCACCCTCCTTCTCCGACGAGTCGGGCGGCGTCATCAAGGCCTATGGCAACGTCTTTGCCGAGCAGTCGAAGAATTTCCGATATGCCACCTATCAGCAGAACGCCGTGGAGTTCGACGCCTACGAGGTCAGCGACCCGCAGCAGGCCGTACCCGCCGAGGTGAAGGCGAAGGCGGGAGGGACGTCGTACGACAATTTCGACACCACGCCACAGCTGATGTACGCCTATCAGGCCGACGAGGCCAGCGACGTGCCCGCCGTCGTCACCGGATGGTATGGTGCCGGACGCCTGGCGCACGGCGACCTGCAGTGGACCTTCAACAATGCCACCGACGATGCCAGCTCGGCTGTCGAAGCCAACCTCGCCGCCGCCGTCCAGGGCTACCGCTCGTCGCTCGTCGGCATCTTCGGCGCCGACCCGCTGCCCGCCGACACCACCCAGCAGGGCAGCGATCCGCAGCCCGTCGAGGGCACCATCCTATGCACCTTCGACAAGTCGGGGCAGCCGTCGAGCCCGCTCTTCACCGTCACGGGCAACGGCTCCAACTCGAAGGGCACCATCGTCGTCGACGGACAGACGCTCACCACCTGCCTGAAGATGGAGTCGGCCACCAGCGTACGCTTCACCCTGGCCGAGCCCATGCGCATGACCCTCTATTTCGGCCCTCAGGAGACGGCAAGCATCAAGATCAACGGCACGAAGATAGCAGGCACCTCCAACACCTACACACAGCTCCTCCAGCCCGCCGACTACGAACTCACGAAGGACAAGTCGGTCAACCTCTTCGCCATCAAGCTGGAGCCCGTCGGCGGCGAGTAATGGCCGCCCCCGACCGAAGTGCCACTCTTGTAGTACTCCGTCAGCCACCTTGTACAGCAATCACCGCGACATTGCACTACAATCTCGGCGTCGGAGCACTACAAGAGTGGCACTTCGGTTGGGGGGCGGGAGCAGAATCGAGGGGCTCGGCAAGAGGAGGTGCCTGAGTTTGAGTTTGGGTTTGAGTTCGGGCTGAGTTTGAGTTTGGGTTTGAGTTGCGGTTTGAGTTTGAGTTTGAGTTGGTGTTTTCAGATAATTTCTCCATGACTAGTTTTCTCTTGCCTGAAAAGTTTTTTTTAGCGTTTTTTGCCTATAAAACTCAAACCGCACCGTGTGAGCGTAGTATAATTGTCTGATATATTGTATGTTACAGCAATTTGTTAAAGGTTTAAGTTTGGTTTGAGTTTGGTTTGAGTTGCGGTTTGAGTTTGAGTTGTAACCGATATTTGAGTCCACTTGAAAAAGTCTCAGTGATATTGCAAACATTGGCGTAGCCGCTCCCCTCCC
>CAMNHM010000046.1 GCA_946539475.1 uncultured Prevotellaceae bacterium
ATCGACTCCACCATCTACAGCGGCTATGCCTTCGGTATGGGCGTTGAGCGCATCACCAACCTGAAATATCGCGTCAGCGACCTGCGACTCTTCTCTGAGAACGACGTCCGTTTCCTTGAGGAGTTCACAGCAGCCGACTAGGCAGCCAACTATCAGACAGGCTACCGATGCACAGGCATAGCAATACCAACTGAAAATAATTGGCACTAATTAGGGAAAAGTCTCTTGCAGCGCAGACGCTGAGACCAAAAAGAATTTATCCTAATTAGTGCTAATTTGTTTCCCCACTTACAAAATGGCGGAAGAAGAGCCGGAAGGAAAAACGAAAGCACTGCCCCTATAAGCCGGGTTCTGTGCTGACAGGAAGCCTGTCAGAGCCTGCCATTTATCTACTGCGCACGTCGCCATGCGCCTCTAGCGTTCTACCCTCCATCGAAACGGCCATTGAAGCCGTATTGGGCGGGCAACCCTTGATGTCGATGGTATACATGAACTTGCAGCCTCCAGCGGGAACAGCCCGACGATCGCCCGCCGGCTGGTGGTCTCTTACACCACCTTCTCACCCTTACCGCCGCAAAACGAGTACGACGGCGGTTGTTTTCTTCTCCCCTGACCAGCTGTCGCCAACTGCTTCTACTTTCAGAAGTGGAGCGCCCTGTGCTGCCCGGACTTTCCTCTCGTCTCTCCTTGCAGAAAGGCCAGCGGCAGAGCCGGAGCAGTGCTTTCAGAGTGCAAAGGTAGCGAAAAAAGACGAGTGTAGGTCGATAGCTTTGCTAATTTTATATTAAATTAAGGTATTAAACGAATGCAAATTTCTGTCAGCCACTCGCAAACAGAGCTTAAAGGGCCTCCCTGAAATGTTAAAATGACGGAAAAGGAACGGACAATTTGTCAGTTTCTCAATTTTTGCCCTTATATTTGCAGTGTAGTTCAACAAAAGGACAACTGATATTAACAAATAACGATATGGACATGAAAAAGATTTTAAACTATTTGGTCCCTGGCACTAGCCTGGCAGCTATCGTCTTCGCTATTGCCGCATTCTCCAACACCAATGCTGCAACGCAGCCACAGTCGTACACCTACAATTCGCTGCCGATGGCCAACGCTCAGTCGATGCCCGCCGTACAGCCAGTCGACCTGACGTATGCCGCTGAAAAAGCGCTTCCTTGCGTCGTTCATATTAAATATGTACAGAACTCAAAGATTCAGACCGTAGAGGTGCAGAGCGACCCCTTCGAGGACTTCTTCAGCGATCCCTTCGGGGGCTTCTTCGGGCGCGGACAGCGCGGTCAGGGAGGCACCCAGAAGCGTCAGGTGCAGACTCCGAAGCGTACTGCTACGGGTAGCGGCGTGATCATCTCGGCCGACGGTTACATCGTCACGAACAATCACGTGGTCGACGGTGCTGACGAGCTGACTGTCACTTTGTCAGACAACAAGGAGTACTCGGCACGCATCATTGGCTCTGACAAGACCACCGACCTCGCCCTCATCAAGATCGACGGTCGCGACCTGCCCGCCATTGAGATTGCTAACTCCGACAATGTGAAGGTCGGTGAGTGGGTGCTCGCCATCGGCAATCCCCTCGGACTGAACAACACTGTCACTGCAGGTATCATCTCTGCAAAGGCTCGTACGCTCGGCGCCAACGGTGTGGAGAGCTTCATCCAGACCGATGCTCCTATCAATCAGGGTAACTCGGGCGGTGCTTTGGTGAACACCAGCGGACAACTCGTTGGCATCAACGCTATGCTCTACTCGCAGACCGGGCAGAACATCGGCTACGGCTTCGCCATCCCGACAGCCATGATGAACAAGGTGGTGAGCGATATCAAGCAGTACGGCACCGTACAGCGCGCCATGATCGGCATCCAGGGCGGTGACGTGAAGAACTTCGTCGACGCTCAGAAGGAGGAAGGCAAGGAAGTCGACCTCGGAACGATGGAAGGCATCTACGTCGACAAGGTCGTCGAGGAGAGCGCTGCTGAAGAGGCTGGCTTGGAGAAGGGCGACGTCATCATCGAGGTCGACGGCCAGAAGGTGAACAAGTTTGGCGACCTCAGCGGCATCATCGCCCAGAAGCGTCCCGGCGACAAGGTCACGCTGACCTTCCTGCACAACAAGAAGAAGCAGACGAAGACCGTCACGCTGCGCAACGAGCAGGGCAACACGCAGGTGGTGAAGAACCAGGATCTCGACGTCCTCGGAGCCGACTTCCGTGCTGTCAGCCAGCAGCAGAAGCAACAGCTCGACATCCAGTACGGCCTTGAGGTGATCAAGGTGAACAACGGCAAGATGAAGGATGCCGGCATTCCGCGCGGCTTCATTATCCGCCAGGTGAACGATGAGCCGATTCAGACCGTCGAGGACCTTCAGAAGATTGTGAAGGAAGTCAGCACGTCGAAGGAGCCCGTCCTCATCATCAAGGGCATCTATCCCACCGGCAAGAAGGGCTACTTCGTAGTGCAGCTGGTCGAGTAACCGTCGCTCGCCCCCTTGAGGGGCATAACGACTAAAAACATAGGCATTGGACGCTGAACGGCTCGCCAAGTGTTAAAAAATAACAAGGCGCAGCAAATTGTCCGGCGTTCAATGCCGTTTGTTAGGTAATTTTATTACCTTTGCACAGAAAGACTTAATTCTGGTACCATCATGAGACAACTGAAGATTAACAAGTCGATAACGAATCGGGAGAGCGAAGCTCTCGACAAGTATCTGCAAGAAATAAGCAAGGAAGAGCTCATCAGCGTGGAGGAAGAGGTGGAGCTGGCACAGCGCATCAAGAAAGGCGACCGCAGGGCACTGGACCGTCTGACACGCGCCAACCTGAGGTTTGTCGTCTCTGTTGCCAAGCAGTACCAAAACCAGGGCCTCTCCCTCGCCGACCTCATCAACGAGGGCAACGTGGGCCTTATCAAGGCCGCTGAGAAGTTCGACGAGACGCGCGGTTTCAAGTTCATCTCGTATGCCGTCTGGTGGATTCGTCAGAGCATTCTGCAGGCCATCGCCGACCAGAGCCGCGTCGTTCGCCTGCCGCTCAACCAGGTGAGCTCGCTGAACAAGATCTACCGTGCGATGAACAAGTTTGAGCAGGAGAACGAGCGCCGTCCGTCTGTCGACGAGCTCTCGGAGAACGTTGACTTGCCTCACGAGAAGATCGACGAGGCGATGAGTGCCAACGCGCGCCATGTGTCGGTCGACGCGCCGTTGGGTGACGATGAGGGCAATTCGCTGCTCGATGTGCTTGTCAACGACAATGCCCCAATGGCCGACCGAAAGCTCGTGGCTGAATCGCTGGAGGCAGAGGTTGCTCAGGCGCTGAAGATACTCAACGAGCGCGAGCGCAACATCGTGAAGTGCTACTTCGGCATCGGCGTGCAGGAGATGACGCTCGACGAGATTGGCATGAAGTTCGGACTCACGCGTGAGCGTGTGCGACAGATCAAGGAGAAAGCCCTCCGCCGTCTGCGCACGAACAACAGGTACACCATTTTGAAAGCATATTTAGGACAATGAAAAAACGAATCATATCGGCCTTGTGCCTGCTCCTGTTACTTGGAGCTTGTCTCACAACGGCTAACGCACGTAAGCAACCAGTGCCACACATGTACATGTTTGGCTTCTCGGCGTCGTTCACCGACACTATCGTCTACTTCACCAACATCCAGCAGCTCGACAGCGTCTGGGTGGAGTCGAAAAACAACTTCCTGCAGGAGCGCGAGTCCTACTCCCAGCAGCTGCGCAGCTATCTGGATCAAAAGCATCAGATGCCCCATCGCACCTGCGTCGTCTTCTACAATCAGAAGCGCGATAAGCTCGAGAAGGCTTACCAGAAGATGATGCGCCTCTACACGAAGTCGAAGGACGGGCTACAGCACTTTGACGTGCGCCATCTCGACGACAAAAGCTTCCATTTCAACGTAATCGACCTCTCTGAGTACGTCGCTCAGGAGGAGGCAGCTGAAGCGGCTGATCGAGCCGCACGGGCAGCGGCAACGACCGTAGAGGAGGAATAGCGCGTGGAGAGAGGACGTAGCCGATATTTCTGCGTGGCCGGCCATCGCTTCTGTCTGTTGCTCCGCGATGAGACGGTCAACTCAATGAGGCTCTTGCCGTCGTTTGCGAATTTTGAGGTGGATGGTGGCGATGTCTCCGAGGCTGCTGCTAGCAAGAACTTAGAGGCAGAGCGTGGCGAGCTGCTCTTCAAGCTCATCGTCGACGATACGCTGAGCCCCGCTCCGCAGCGACGTCTGGTGAGAAAATTCGACACGGGTAACGGCGACACCATCGTCTACCAACTGCCCGACGGCGGCTATCAGTACATCATCCGCGACATCTTGGGCAACGACTGCTGCCTGCTCATCGCCGACAAGAGCTTCGGGCATTGTCAGTGTGCACTGCACGGCGACTGGACGATGCGTTCCTTCGGACTTAACAATGCCCTGATGCTCGTCTATGCTTTTGCGGGCTCTTATCGCCAGACACTGCTCATTCATGCTTCGGCAACGATGCTCCCCCCCCCCTCCGATGGCGGGGAACCTCTGGGATTTCCCTTCATCGCCAGCAGCGGTACGGGCAAGAGCACACATACATCGCTCTGGCTGCGCTATGTCGAAGGTGCTGAGTTGCTCAACGACGACAATCCCATCCTGCGCATTGAGCCCGAGGGCGTCTACATCTACGGATCGCCCTGGAGCGGAAAGACGCCCTGCTATCGCAACCGTCGCGCGCGTCTGGCTGCCGTTACGCGTATCGAGCGTGCTCCCTCCAACAGCATCGAGCGGCAGAAGCCAGTGGCAGCCTTCGCATCGCTTTTGCCTGCCTGCTCCAGCATGAAGTGGGACGAAGCGATTTACCGCAATCTCTGCGACGCTATCACCCATATCGTAGAATCGACACCCATCTATACACTCTACTGCCTTCCCGACGAGGGAGCAGCCAGATTGTCATTCGAGACACTTGCTGAACGATGGATCAAGTGATGTATTTCCCCAACGACGTGTTCATACCTTTCGTGCTCGACGAGCTGCGACAGGTGCCCGACAAGACGGCGGTCATCAACCTTCGTGGCAACAGCATGCGCCCATTCCTGAAGAACGAGCGCGACAAAGCGATACTTGCCCTCCTGAAGGAGCCCTGCAAAAAAGGCGACGCCGTACTGGCTGAGGTGTCGCCGAAGCATTTCGTGCTGCACCGCATAGTTAACATTGACGGTGACAATGTCACCCTTCGGGGCGACGGCAACCTTGGCGACGAGCACTGCCACCTGGACGACATCCGGGCGAAAGCCATCGGTTTCCTCCGTAAAGGTCGCACCACGCCCGACCTCACCAGTGGCAGCAAATGGCGCACATATTCCTGGATATGGACACGCCTCTATCCGGTACGCCGCTATCTGCTGTTCGCACTTCATCCGCATATTCCACAATTCCTAAAATCACATAATAAAAAGAATGAAGACTAAAACCGGATTCAACCTCCGCACCGTCTGCGGAGAGAATATCATCGTTGCTGAAGGAATCGACAACATCGACTTCAGCCGTATCATAAGTTTGAACGAGAGTGCTGCTTTCCTTTGGAAGAGCATACAAGGGAAAGACTTTAACCTGAATTCGCTAACCCAGTTACTGACTGACGAGTATGATGTCGACGCTGAAACTGCTCGTCGTGATGTTGACCAGCTTGTTGCCCGCTGGAAGGAAGCCGGACTAATTGAATCAGAGGAGGACTAGCCGTATGAAACGCCTATCACTACTTTGTGCCACCCTATTGCTGGCTGCCACGCAGCTGCTTGCCGGCGAGAAGCTGTCGTTAAAGGAGATTACCAGCGGGCAGTTTGCTGCCAAGTCGATTGCTGCCGTTGTTCCGCTAAGCGATGGTGAGAGCTATGCCCAGATATCGGCCGACGGGCGCCAGATTGTGAAGTACTCCTTCCGTTCGGGCAAACAGACCGAGGTACTCTTCGATGTTTCGACGGCTCGTGGAGCGAAGATCGACCGTGTGCAGGGCTACATCATGAGCCCTGATGCCAAGCGTATTCTCATCCAGACCGAGACGAACCGTATCTATCGTCATTCGTTCACAGCCGTCTACTACATCTACACCATCGCCAACAACAAGCTCGAGCCACTCTCCGACGGCGGTCCGCAGCAGACGCCCGTCTGGAGTCCCGATGGACTGCAGGTGGCTTTTGTGCGTGATAACAATATCTACCTCGTGAAACTGCTCTACAACAATGCCGAGAGCCAAGTGACAAAAGATGGTCGACGCAACGAGATCATCAACGGCCTGCCCGACTGGGTGAACGAGGAGGAGTTCTCGTTCAACTCGTCGATGGTCTTCTCCGCCGACTCGAAGCAGATCGTATGGGTGCGCTACGACGAGAGTCAGGTGAAGGAATACTCGATGCCGATGTTCCGCGCATCGTTTCCCGCCCACGATGAGAATACGGACTATCCTGGCGCCTACACCTACAAGTATCCGAAGGCCGGCCAGCAGAATGCCAGCGTAAAGCTGCTTAGCTACGACATCAAGAGCCACCAGACACGCGAGATGAAGCTGCCGCTCGATGCTGACGGATACATACCCCGCATCCTGCCCACCAGTGACCCCACGAAGGTTGCCGTATTCACATTGAACCGTCATCAGGACTGCTTACGCATCTTCATGGCCAACCCGTTGACGACTGTATGTCAGCAGATTATTGAGGACAAGGTCGACAAGTACATTAACGAGAACGTCTTTGCCCACGTGAAAATCACGAAGAATAATATCGTGCTCACCAGCGAGCGTGACGGCTATAACCACATCTATCTCTACAACCTCAACGGACAGCAGCTGCGCAAGGTGGGCGACCTACCGCAGGGACAGCGGCTGGGAGGTGGTGAGAAAGACCTCCACACCATCGTCACCGATGTCTACGGATATGATGAAATTTCGGGTGACATCTATTTTGCTGCCCTCAACGAAGGTCCTACCGAGCAGCAGGTTTTCGTCAACCACAAGAACGGCAAAACCGACTGCCTGACACCCGAGGGCGGATGGTCGTCGGCAACGTTCGCAACCGACTTCAAAAGCTTCATCTGCAATTGGAGTAACATGGATACACCCAACCGTATCACCCTTCGCAACACGCAGGGCAAGACGCTCGCCACCCTTGTCGACAACAAGGAGCTTGCCGACCGCTATGCACGCTACGACATGGGTAAGAAAGAGATGATTGCCTTCACTACGAGCGAGGGCGTGCGCCTCTACGGATGGATGGTGAAACCTGCAGGATTCGACGCTACGAAGAAGTATCCGGTGGTGATGTATCAATACGGCGGACCCGGCAACCAGCAGGTGAAGAACGCCTGGGGACTGGGCATGAGCGGACAGGGAGCCATCCTCGAGCAATATCTCGCTCAGCAGGGCTATATTGCCGTTTGTGTCGATAATCGCGGAACTGGCGGGCGAGGTGCTGAATTCGAGAAGTGCACCTATCTGCGACTGGGAGAGCTGGAGGCTCGCGACCAGGTGGAGACAGCCCTCTGGCTTGGGCAGCAGAGCTATGTTGACAAGGAGCGCATCGCCATCTGGGGATGGAGCTACGGCGGTTGGAACACGCTGATGTCGATGTCGGAAGGCCGTCAGGTATTCTGCTGTGGCATCGCTATAGCGCCACCCACCTGCTGGCGCTTCTACGACACGATCTATACCGAACGCTTTATGCGTACTCCAGGCGAAAATCCTTCGGGCTACAACGAGGTGAACCCCATTGCGCGGGCTTCGCAGCTCAGCGGTGCGCTGCTGATTTGTCATGGGCTTGCCGACGACAACGTCCACTACCAGAACACTGCTGAGTACGTCGATGCACTCGTGCAGGCCGACAAGGACTTCTCGCAGTTGGTCTACACCAATCGCAACCATAGCATCTATGGCGGTAACACGCGCAATCACCTGTTCCGCCAATGCATGAACTTCTTTGAGACTCATCTTAAACATTAGTCATCTACCAATAACTGCATAAGCAACTATGAAACGAACAACATGGATTCTCATCGTGCTGATAGCATTCGCATCGGCTGCTGATGCTCAGTCGAGAAAGCGACGCCCTGACCCCGCGACGCCCTCTACCGTCGACATCATCAACAAGGTTAACGACTACTGGCAGGCGAACCACTCGCCACGCGTTCGCTCCTTCTGGGACGAGGCTGCCTACCACACGGGCAACATGGAGGCCTACCGACTGCTGGGTAATGCCCGCTGGCTGGCCTATAGCGACGAGTGGGCCCGTCACAACAAGTGGATGGGGGCACAGGAGAAAGACCCCTCGAAGTGGAAGTACAAGAACTACGGCGAGGGTCACGACTACGTGCTCTTCGGCGACTGGCAGATTTGCTTCCAGACCTATCTCGACATGTACGAGATGAATCCCGATCCATACAAGATTGCACGCGCCATCGAGGTAATGGACTACGAGGTACGCCAGCCTCAGAACGACTTCTGGTGGTGGGCCGATGCGCTCTATATGGTGATGCCTGTCTTCTCAAAGCTATATAAGACGACGGGCGACGTGAAGTATCTTGATAAGCTCTACGCCAACTATCATTGGGCCGACGAGCTGATGTACGACACAGTTGCCCATCTCTATTTCCGTGATGCCAAGTACATCTATCCGAAAGCAAAGACGCGCAACGGAGGCAAGGACTTCTGGGCTCGTGGCGACGGATGGGTACTCGCGGGATTGGCAAAGGTGCTCACCGACATGCCTGCTGACTATCGTCACCGCCCGTTCTTCGAGCAGCGTTTCCGTGAGTTGGCAGAAGCCGTTGCCGCCTGCCAGCAGCCAGAGGGCTATTGGACGCGCTCAATGCTCGACAAGGATCACGCTGAGGGACCAGAGACGTCCGGAACAGCCTTCTTCACTTACGGTCTGCTCTGGGGCATGAACCACGGAATACTCTCGCGTGAGAAGTATGAACCTACTATGCAGCGTGCATGGAAATACCTTACGGAGAAAGCCCTTCAAGAGAGCGGAGCCGTCGGCTACGTACAGCCTATCGGCGAGCGCGCCATTCCCGGGCAGCAACTGTCTGAGAAGAACGAGGCCAACTTCGGCGTAGGAGCCTTCCTGCTGGCTGCATGCGAGCATCTGCGCTACGAGGATGCCTCCATCAATGCCGGCACGAAGACCGTCCGCCTGACCATTACGAACGAGAGCAACGAGTTTCGTCAGCAGGTTGTCGAACTCGATGCCGGAGAGGTCTTTGCGCGATTGGGTATTCAGGGCGGCCGTCAGTTCGTCGTCTACGATCCCGCCGGACTCGAGCTCCCCTATCAGCTCACGTACGACGGGAAGGTACTTGTCGACGCTGGTGTGCGCCCGCGTTCAAATCTCGTACTTACGCTTCGCAAAGGTACGCCGCAGGTTTTCAAGACCGTCTGCTACGGGCGTATCTATCCCGAACGCAAGGACGACTATGCATGGGAGAACGATCGTGGTGCCTATCGTGTCTATGGTCCTGCTTTGCAGCGCTCTGGTGAGCGGAGCTTCGGTACTGATGTATGGTCGAAGAACACGCCCGAACTCGTCGTCGAGCAGCGCTACTGGATCGAGGATGTCGTGATGATGCCTATCGTGGAGAGCCAGCGGAGTCAGAATCGCCATCGCGGCGACTCCATCTATCGTGTTTACTCTTACCACCACGACCACGGTCGCGGAATGGACCTCTACAAGGTGGGAGCAACGCTAGGATGCGGTACTCCGGCGTTGATGAATGGCGACGAGATTGTCTATCCCTACTGTTTCGACACCTATGAGGTGCTCGACAACGGGCCGCTGCGCACCAGCGTGCTTCTCAACTACCACAAGACCGCCTATCAGGGCGACAGCGTCACCGAGCATCGGCTTATCATGCTCGACAAGGGCAACAACTTCAACCGCGTCACCGTCTGGTACACCGGCATGAAGAAGCCCGGACGACTGGCTTCGGGTGTTGTCATCCATTCGGAGGACAAGGAGAGCGTCGTGCTCGGTAAGGACTATGTGGCCTACGCCGATCCTACCGACAATCCTCGCGTGAACAACTGTCAGCTTTTCGTTGCCACTCTCTACCCCACTACGGCAGTCGAGACTCGTAAGATTCTCTTCCCACAGCCGTCAAACGGAAACGAGGGGCACGCGCTGGGCATCGTCGACAACTATCGCGGTGAGCGCTTCACCTACTACTTCGGTTCAGCTTGGTCGAAGTACGATGTGCGTACGATGCCTGAGTGGCAGCAGCGCATCGACTGGACGCTACGCTCAATCCGGCAGCCTCTGAAGGCTTCCCTCTCCGACAAGTAAGAGGCTACGCTACAAAGGGCAGTCGCCACCGACTGCTATGAATAAAACGCCCGACTCTGCCAATCATTTGGCGAGCCGGGCGTTAATCTTGTAAGCGCAAGCAGCGCAAAAGGACCTCGGAAGAGAGACTAGTTCTTCATCAGCTTGTCGACCTCTTTCTGCAGGTCCTCAGCCTTCTTGCGAGCCTTCTCAAGGTCACGATTGGCCTTCTCAACAGCGTCGTTGGCCTTCCTGGCTTTCTCGCGGGCCTTCTCAAGTTTCTGCTCGTACTTGGCGATGTCAGCCTGAGCTTTCTGGGCCATCTGGATGGTCTTCTCCTCCTTGGCCTTAGCCTTCTGAGCTGCCTTAAGCTCTTTGGCGGTCATTCCCTGAGCTTCCTGCTCGGTCACTACTGTCTGGGCTTTCATACCCTGAGCCATCATCAGCGAAACGAATGCGATGGCTCCCATCTTTGCAAATGTCTTCATATTCTCTACTTTTTATAGTTTAATGTAAACATCCTAAATCAGGCTGCAAAGATAATGAAAATTATCGATTGCAGCAAAAAACGACGAAAAAAAAAGCTATAGAGCCAACATTCTGGTGTACATCTCAGGGAAGACGCCTGCCAGATCAACCGGCTGACGGAAGATTCCAAAGACGGCACTACCGCTACCACTCATTGCGCTATAAACGGCCCCCAGCGCATAAAGCTGCTCCTTGATGCGCCCTATCTCGGGATGCTGTGCGAAGACGCTCGCCTCGAAATCGTTGGTGAGCCGATCGCGCCATGATTCGACAGGCTGACGGACGATATCGAGACAATTCTGCTCCGGACGACGGGGAGTAATCAGCGCGAAGGCCTCACGAGTAGAGACGGGTATCGAAGGGCGTACGACAGCCAGATACCAGCCCGCAAGATGAAGGTCAACGGGCTGAAGACGTTCGCCGATGCCTTCGCCGTAGGCTGCTCCGCCAACGATGAAGAACGGGCAGTCGGCACCCATCTTCGCAGCCGTCTGGATGAGCTGCCCAGGGGGGAGCCCAAGCGAGAACATGCGGTTGAGGAGCATCAGCATCGATGCCCCGTCGCTCGAACCGCCACCCATACCGGCTTGTGTAGGTATTCCTTTATATAAATGTGCGTGCACGCGCGCGATCTGCGGGTAGTCGGCCTTCAGCATCTGATAGGCCCTCACGACGAGGTTTCGCTGTTCGTCGCCCTCGACGTCAATGCCCGTCACTTTTATGTCGCACTCGACGTCTGAGGGGAACTGCCCGTCCATTTCCACTACTTCGAGTGCATCCGTCAAAGGCACTTCGAGGAAGACGGTCTCCAGATTGTGATAACCGTCAGCCCTGCGTTCGACGACGTTCAGGCCAAGGTTGATTTTTGCTTTCGGGAAAACTATCATGATGCAAAGGTACGAAAAGAAGAGTGAAACTCCAAATTATTTTGAGACTTTTCAATCAGATGTACTTTCGACATAGTTAAAGGTAGGAATTTTATTTTCGTTTTGCCGGTGTATTCAAAAAATATTTTGTACCTTTGCAGCCCCGAACAAATTTCAAAACTTACAACTCTATGCCAGATAATACCACAAGTGGCCGTCAGCGAACGAGCCGCCAACAACCCATCGACAACAATTACGCCCACCTTCAGCCACAGGCGCTCGAGGTGGAACGGGCCGTCTTAGGTGCACTGCTCATCGACAAGGATGCCTATGCTGTGGTCTGTGAGATGCTTTTCCCGGAAAGTTTCTACGAACCACGCAACCAACTCATCTATAGTGCCATTCGCGACCTCTCGCTTGAGGAGAAGCCTATCGACGTACTCACGGTAGCCGAGCAGCTGGCCAAGAGTGGCAAGCTGGTCGATGCGGGAGGACCTGCCTACCTTGCCGAGATCTCTAGCCATGTGGCATCGAGCGCACACATAGACTATCATGCTCGTATCGTGGCCCAGAAGTCGCTAGCTCGCCAGCTGATTCAGTTTGCCAGCGATGTCGAGACGAAAGCTTTCGACGAGACGATCGACGTCGACGACCTGATGCAGCACGCTGAGGGTGCCCTCTTCGAACTGTCGCAGAAGAACATGAAGAAGGACTACACGCAGATCGACCCCGTCATCAAGAACGCCCTCGACGTCATCAACAAGGCGGCTGCCAACACCGACGGACTGACGGGCGTGCCTACGGGCTACTACAAGCTCGACGAAATCACCAGCGGCTGGCAGGCTAGCGACCTGGTCATCATCGCTGGCCGACCGGCAATGGGTAAGACGTCGTTTGCCCTGAGTATGGCGAAAAACATCGCTGCCGACTACCAGCAGCCAATGGCTTTCTTCTCGCTCGAGATGTCGAACGTGCAGCTTGTCAACCGACTCATCTCGAACGTCTGCGAGATCCAGGGCTCGAAGATCCTGAACGGACAGCTGCAACGCGACGAGTGGGACCGTCTCGACAAGCGAATCTCTCAGCTGATGGGAGCACCGCTGTATATCGACGACACTCCGGGTCTCTCCGTCTTCGAGCTGCGCACAAAAGCGCGCCGACTTGTTCGTGAACACGGGGTGAAGATCATCATGATCGACTATCTGCAGCTGATGAATGCCAACGGCATGCGTTTCTCCTCACGACAGGAAGAGGTATCGACCATCAGCCGCTCACTGAAAGGCTTGGCAAAGGAGCTCGACATCCCAATCCTCGCGCTCTCGCAGCTGAACCGTGGCGTGGAGTCACGCGAGGGCATCGAGGGTAAGCGGCCGCAGCTGAGCGACTTGCGCGAATCGGGTGCTATCGAGCAGGATGCCGACATGGTGCTCTTCGTCCACCGACCAGAGTACTACCACATCTATCAAGACGACCAAGGACGCGACCTGCGCGGTATGGCTCAGATCATCATCGCCAAGCACCGTAAAGGAGCCACGGGCGATGTGCTGCTGAACTTCCGCGGCGAGTTCACCCGTTTCGAGAATCCCGAGGACAACCGGCTCTCAAGTACTTCGCCTACGCAGGGTGGCGAGATCCTTGGCTCAAAGATCGACGGTTCCTCTCTCCCACCCTCCGACGACTCCTTCGATCCCTTCGGTGATATTCAGTCAGGCGGCATGCCTGCCGAAGGTGCACCGTTCTAGTTGAGAATTAAGAGCTTGCTACCGCGCAGATTCCAATTGCTGCGGTAGCAAGCTCTTAACATAAAACATCAAGCTTAAAGTTTTGCTTTGAACGCTTCCGACTGCTGGGCGATCAGCTCGGCATCGTTGAAGTAGTCGATGCGCATAGCCTTGCGCACCTCGTCCATCGTCTGGGCAGCAACCTCGCGTGCCTGCTCGGTGCCACGACGGAGGATGTTGTAGATCTCGGGGATGTCCTGCTCCAGCTCATGACGCCGCTGACGCATCGGCTCAAGAAACTGGTTGAGCACCTCGTTGAGGAACTTCTTGCACTTCATGTCACCAAGTCCGCCACGACGATAGTGCTCCTTCAGCTCGTCGAGGTTCTGATACTCAGGCAAGAAGTTGGCAAAGTCAGCATCACAGGAGAAGGCGTCAAGATAGGTGAAGACGGCATTGCCCTCCACATGGCCCGGGTCGCTGACGTTCAGATGGGTGGGATCGGTGTACATCGAGCGCACCTTCTGCCACACCTCGTCCTTCGAGTCGGAGAGGTAGATGCAGTTGCCCAGCGACTTCGACATCTTCTCCTTACCGTCGGTGCCTGGCAGCCTACGTGCGGTAAGATTCTCAGGCAGCATGATCTCAGGCTCTACCAACACGGGAGCATATACGCTGTTGAAGCGGCGCACTAGCTCGCGCGTCACCTCGAGCATCGGCTCCTGGTCCTCGCCAACGGGCACCGTCGTCGACTTAAACAGCGTGATGTCGGCAGCCTGCGACACAGGGTAGCAGAAGAATCCCAGAGGGATGTTGGCCTCGAAGTTGCGCATCTTGATTTCGGTCTTCACCGTGGGGTTACGCTGCACGCGGCTCACCGTGATGAGGTTCATCAGATAGGTCGTGAGCTCGGCCAGCTCGGGGATGTGACTCTGTACGAAGAGCGTACACTTGGCAGGGTCAAGACCAGCCGAGAGCCAGTCGAGGGCCACGTTCACGATGCTCTGACGTAGCTTTTCGGGGTTCTCAGCATTGTCGGTGAGGGCCTGCACATCGGCCATAAACACAAACATGCGCTCATAATCGCCGGCATTCTGAAGCTCAACGCGACGGCGCAGCGATCCGACATAGTGTCCCAGGTGTAGCTTGCCTGTTGGACGGTCGCCTGTTAGGATAACTTTTTTCATTCGTTCTTTTATATCTAAATATGTTGATTCATTCTTATTCCACCTCCAACTGCTCCGAGCGCTTCTCCATATCGCGGTAAGCTTGGTTCAGGTCGGCCTGCGAGATGTCGACGGAGCGGTTGACGGGGCGGTCAGGGTCGCGAAGAGTGTGCGAGAAGAGCCATTCGTAGGTCTTCCAGGTATAGAAATATCGGGCCAGGGCACCATGCGAGGCGCCTGGCAGCCAGTTGTAACGAAGGCGCTGGTCCTGATGGTTCTGCTTCATGCGGTTGACGACCGTCTGCGACTCACGCACGCTGACGGCCTTGTCGGCCGTACCATGGATGATCCACAACGGAGCCTCGCCCATGCGCGACTGGTCCTTCAGCGAACAACCGCCACAGAGTGCCATTGCCGCTGCCACTTTCTCGGGATAGGTGCCTACGAAGTCGAGCGTGCCATAGCCTCCCAGGCTCATGCCGAGCACATAGACGCGCCCTTTGTCGTAGGCATAGTTCTCGTCCATCCATTCCAGGATGTCGTTCAGTTTCTTGGGACTCCACGCACCACCCGGATTTTGTGGTGTGACGACGAGCGCCGGTATCTGCCGCCCCATCTTGATGGCTGCCACCGTACCATAGCGTAGCGAGCGGTTCATGTCGCGCCCGCAGAGGCTAGCCCCGTGGAGGAAAAGCACCAGCGGAGTCGACTCCTGCGTGTAGTAATAGTCCTCGGGCGTATAGACCCAAAAGTCGTACCCACCAGGTATCACATTCTTCTTTGCCGACAGCAGGTCGGTGCCTTGCGCCAGCGCAATGCCGACCGTCAGCCAG
The DNA here is from genome assembly GCA_946539475.1 of uncultured Prevotellaceae bacterium. Next base: position 15,424 of record CAMNHM010000046.1, read on the forward strand.
CACCCGATGATCACCAGTCCTATTCGTAGTATTCTGTTCTGCGTGTTCATATTTCTCAGTTATAGACTTTCCGCTCTCCGCTCGGGCTTGTTCGCTTCGCCTGGCGAAGAACTCTCAACAATAAACTTATAGATCTTAGTCCCACGGCATCCTACGACCACGCTGTTGCCAACGACGCAGGGCGACGACTCGAAGTTGGCACCCATGTCCTTGCGGCAGAGCACCTCGCCGTTGCGTCCGCGCACCACGTAGACCGTACCGTTGGCATCGGCTGTGAAGACGAACATCTCGTCCCTCTCGTTCAGCAGACCAACGGGCGACGACCAGCAGAAGTTGGCGTAGGGCAGCTCGTAGGCAATCGTGCCGTCGGCAGTATTGATGGCCGTCAGTTGCCCTCGGCGTCCCTTCTCGATGTTCCGGCAGATGTTGGCAAACAGCAGCTGCTCGCAGTCGCCTTGCCCCAGCAGCGGCGTGGAGTACATCCCGCCGTCGAGCACCTTCCCTCCGAGGTCGATGCGATGGCATTCGATGGTCTGTTCCCAGACGATGCTTCCCGTCAGGGCGTCGAGCTTCATCAGGCGGCAGAGGCCCTTCGCCCCCTGCTTGTCGACCTCGCAGGCGGTGTATAGATAGGGCTCACCCTGCTCCAGGCGGCACACGATGGTACCGTCGCTGTCGTCAAGATTCTTCACGTGCCACACAGGCTTCATCGTGTTCAGGTTGACGCAGACGATATTGCCATGATTATCGCCGAAGAAGCCGTAGTTGCGGTACACGCAGAGGCTCGACTCGATACCTGGGGCAGCACCGTTCACGCGATAGCGCAGCACCGACACCTGCTCCAACACTCCCCCCGGCCGACGGCGAAACTTGAACAGACTGCCGTTCTCGCCAGGCCAGAACAGATAGCCGCCGGCAATAATCGGCGACGAGTCGAAGGCCTGCCATCCGCGCCAGGCTCGGGAGTCGTTGAAGAACGTGCCGCGCTCATGCGTCAGCAGGTCGAAGGCCTGGCAGCCCAGCGGCTCACCCTTCGATACGCCCTGTCCTACGTAGAGGTTCAGCAATGTGGGGTCTATCGACATCGTACCTTTCACCACGTTGTGCACGTCGAGTGGCTGCCGCGACGGCTTTCCTGTCTCGAAGTTCAGGAAGAACGCCTCGCCACATAGCGAGCCCACCATCACCTCCTCCGGGCCGAAGTCGTCAGTCAGCGGAGCACCTCCCGCCCGTAGGCTGTCCATCTCGCTCTTGCTCCAGCGTACGTAGAGCGGCTGTCCGGTCCATCCCGTTCCGCCGCCCCATTGCCCGAAGCGCGTCTCCTGCTTGCCGAAGGGCGTGTCGAAGCTCCAGGCAACGCGTATCTCACGGGGGATGCCCGTGATGCGACCGCCAAAGTCGGCATTACGCAGCTGGTTCTTGCGGAACGTCATCACGCGGTCGTCACGCTGATAGGGGTCGTCGTAGCTGTCGAGCGGTGCTGGCAGCGTGTCGCTGTGCTCTACGACGTATTTGATGTTCTCAGCCGAAGCATAGGCCGTATCAGGCAGTGTCAGCTCCTCTAGCGTTGGCTCCTGAGGGGCAGCGATGCTGTCTACGACAACCGTCTGAGGCTGCTGACGGGCACCCGACGAGCAGCCCGCTACGATGGCGGCGACTCCAATGAGTATTTCTACGGTCTTCATGTGCGCGATTGCTGTTTCAAACGATTACAGAATTTCTCTCCTTCCTCCACTCCCTCCTCGTAGAGTCGCTCCAGCTTTTCAGGATCACGACAGATGCGGTCGACATCCATCGGACGCTGCGGACGGATGACGATCACCTCGCCCCAGTCCTCCATCCGCTCGACCATCTCGAGCTGGCGGTTGTAGGCCTCCACGCGATGGCTTAGGGCAACACGCAGTCGCGGAAAGCGTCCGTAGAGCAGCCGGGGAATCTTATGGTCGCTCTCGTCGGAGCGGAAGCCACGGTTGCGGGTCATCACGACGACGTTTACCGGGTGACCTGTCTCGATGGCGCGCTGTACGGGAATCGAGTCGACAATGCCTCCGTCGAGCATCGGCGTGCCGTCGACATCCGTTATCTGTGCTACGTAGGGCAGCGAGCTGCTCGCCTTCACGATAGCCGTCAGGCGCCGCTCGTCAGTCTTCTCCGACAGGTATTCGGCCAGCCCTGTCTGGCAGTTCGTCGTCACCACCTCAAACGTGGCTGGGTTCGTCGAATAGGTCTGGTAGTCGAAAGGAACGATCTCGTTCGGGAACCGCTCGTAGAGGATGTTCGGGTCGAAGATGCTCCCCTTGACCAGTAGCGACTTCAGCGAGATATAGCCATACTTCCGCAGCAGGTCGATGTTCGAGTAGCGTGCCCTGCGCGGCTGTCGGCTCA
>CAMNHM010000047.1 GCA_946539475.1 uncultured Prevotellaceae bacterium
GTGGCCTGGGGTGCTGCCAAGAAGGCTACTGAGCTGGGAGCCAAGGTCATCACCATCAGCGGTCCTGACGGTTATATCTACGATCCCGCCGGCCTCGATGCCGAGAAGATCGAGTATATGCTTGAGCTACGTGCCTCTGGCAACGATGTCTGCCAACCCTATGCCGACGAGTTCCCCGGCTCACAGTTCTTCGAAGGTAAGAAGCCCTGGGAGCAGAAGGCCGACATCTACCTGCCCTGCGCCACACAGAACGAGCTCAACGGCACCGATGCCGATGCCATCCTGGTCAACAAGCCGCTCTGCGTCGCTGAGGTGTCCAACATGGGATGCACGGCCGAGGCTGTCAACAAGTTCATCGCTGCCGGTCAGCTCTTCGCACCGGGCAAGGCTGTCAACGCAGGCGGCGTAGCTACCTCCGGTCTCGAGATGACCCAGAACTCCATGCGCATGTCGTGGACGGCTGAGGAGGTCGACCAGCGCTTGCATCAGATCATGGCAGGCATCCATGCCCAGTGTGTGAAGTACGGCAAGGAGCCTTCTGGCTACATCAACTACGTCAAGGGTGCCAACGTCGCTGGCTTCATGAAGGTTGCACATGCCATGATGGCTCAGGGCATCGTGTAAATATAAAGTGAAGAGTGAAGAGTGAAGAGTTTGCTTCCGCTGCTGTATTCATACGGCGTGCAGTGCTGACGGTACTGCTCTTGTTCGGTGCGGTGGCAAATTCTTTACTCTTCACTCTTCATTCTTCACTTCTCCACGCACAAAGCGTGGAAAAAGGCATCGCCTCTTTCTACGGCAAGCGGGCCACCGGTCGGATGACCTCCAGTGGCGAGCGCATCCATCACGACAGCCTCACATGCGCCCATCGCACTCATCCCTTCGGCACGCTTCTGAAGGTTTTCAACCCCCACAACAAGCGCACTGTCGTCGTCAAGGTCAACGACCGCGGCCCCTTTGGCCGTGGCCGCATCGTCGACCTCTCTTGGGGCGCCGCACAGCAGCTGGGGATCCTACGTCGCGGCATCGCCCCCGTCGAGGTCTCCGTCTTCGATCCCCTTCGCGACGGTCCGCTGCCAGCACTCGACAGCATCCCGCCACCACAATACTGAATTGCCCGGCATTTTGCAGTGGCCACGCTGCCATTCTGATGGTCCCTATGAAGGATATGAAAGAAAGAAACACAACTTTCCCTATAGGAAATTATTTACCCCCGGACTAAATGTTTTCCTTTATACGAAAGTTATATATCTATCTTTCATATCCTTCATATCCTTCATGAGCAGCTCAATAACGTATGAAAGAACAGACTCTTACCGAGACGTAAGCGAAGCATCCGCCGGATGAGCGAGACGTTCGCCATCGGCCTGGGCCGTATAACCCCAAATCTCTAATGACCGATTTGGGATAAAGTGGAACAACTGCACCCGACGGGCACTAAGCGGAATGCAGTCCTTCGGAATGTCGTGCCTATGCAAAGGCAAGTGGAGGAGAGATACGTTCCGAAGGCTCGAGAGATACGTCCAAAGGCACCGAGAGATACGTTCTGATGGTCCGAGAGATACGTTCTGAAGGCTCGAGAGATACGTCCCGAAGGCTCGCGCTCGACCCAGTATGCCTCTCTTTTATCTGTACCATCTCACACACCAAAGAAGAAGACTACCGATGCTATCACCACAGACAGTCCTGCCCGACAGCTTGGAACTCCTGAAGAAGCTGACGAGCCTACCCCTGCTGAAGGATATGGGCTTGGTAGGTGGTACTTCGTTAGCATTACAATATGGCCATTGCAGGTCTTTTGCGTGAGGCTGGCTTTGCTCCGCTATGTTCCCATCCAGCAACTATGGACTGCGCTTTTTTTTTGTTAAATAAGTGGCGTTGTTAAAAATAGACAATCACTTTGATCAAAATAGACAACTATGTGTGGTGTTTTTTTCGTAAATTTGCACCCAAATACGAATTATAAATGAACATGAAACAGTTTAGATTACTTTTGACTGCACTCCTGCTATGGGTGGGAGGCATGAACGTAGCTATGGCCCAAAGTAGTTATGAAGAGTATGAGAGAAGTTCTACAGTAGATGGCATGACGTACATCACTAAATACAAGACCTATAAGGACGTTGTGACTATTGGGCAAGTTGTATATGAGAAATTCTATGTTGAGATGGCGCATTATCACAGTTCCATCTCCAGTGGAGAAGTTTACGATGACACGGATGAATTGACCATCTATTGCGCTATTGGCTATGCTACTAATTCCAGGATTATTACCATTAGTTTCGACAAATTATTAGCAGACAGGGTTTATTGGGGTATTCATTTTCCCGGCACACGATGGTATTATACTAAACCCGGCGAAGAAAAGGCGGAGGACATAGAAGTCGTGAATCTGACCAATAGTTATTACGAAGAACTGGTTTACGACTCAGACAACGAACCGATGATATTTGGAGAGCAAGGATTTGGAGCACTCACAGGCCTCAAACGGCTAAAACTGGAAAACGGCCGCCATTTGCCAGAGGGACATAACCTCCAAAACCGTGATCAAATCTCTGTCTATGTAGACCACCCATTCTATACTGACTTAGGCGATTTCAAGGAGGTGATTGTCAACTTGGACAAGACGGACACGAATGGAATAGGTTATGTCAATCATAATGGTTCTGCACTTGCCTATTCTCTGGGAGGATCCAGCAATACCGTTAACGTTCCTGCCCAGGTTACATTATCGGATGGTGAGACATACAATGTAACGCGTATAGGAGGCAGTAATGCTATACCAGGAATAGATAACAACTCATATTTGCAGAATCTGACGTTCAAAGGTGATATAGAGGTGCTTCCCTTAGACATGTCGCAGTCAACGAATTTGAAGACTATTACCTTCGAGGGCAATGCGACGATAGGTAGCAACATGATGTTTGCTACTAGTCCCAATCTGGAAGAGGTCACTTTTAATGGGGTGAATGACTTTAGTGGGGCGTTGACCCAGAACACCAATCTGAAGCGTATTACTTTCCACGGCACTGTTCCCACGCTGGAAAGGGCTGCTGCTGACTATGTGGCCAATCCTGGAAATGTGGTCGTCTACATCGACCGCAATGCCGGAGTAACGAAAGAGGAACTTGCTAATGACCCTGTATGGAAGGCTTTCAAAGCCATTGGTTATGTGGGAGAGAATGAGAACTATCTGGTGAGTAATTATCTGATGGTGACAGCAGGCAAGAGCAACAATGCCGTAGAGGTGTGGAATGGTACGATCCTATTAGGAACCATCTCTAAGGATGGTGGCTCGTTGACAAACAAGTCGTCGGATCTGAATAGTGTGGAGCTGCGTATACCAAATCAGTATTTGGATATGATATTGTTCAATGGATTCAATATCATTAATAGTCTAACACCTGTCACTCCCGAAGATGAGGCATATGCAGGCTATACTTTCTACACCATCAATAATTTGGCTTCTGTCAGCAGCATTGAAGTGCGCTTCAAGAACGTACCCAACTATCTTGAGTTCTCGCAGTTGATGATTCACCAGTCGGGCAGCGGCACTACTACAGCCAATGTCACTCGCTCCGATGGTACTACTGAACAAGTGAGCCTGTCGAATGGTACAGACTATAGAATTATTGACATCCCTTGGACCGATTTCCAGAAGATAGACCTGATATTCCAAGGCGACAATGAAGGCACACCAGTTGTGCTTCATGGTTCACAGCAGTTGGCTGCAAACCGTTTGCAGTATTCCACTACCAATCAATATTATTATACGTCATTCACGCTTGCCGACATGCAGGCTACTGACTTCACTGTCAGGTATCCCATCAGCTATGAGCAGCAGGAAGGAATCGTAAAGACCACCATCGTCAACAGCAACCTTCTTTACAGCGTTTACTATGATTTCGAATCCGACGACGACTCGATGAACGATCCTGACATTCATAATGGAGATGTCAAGACTGGCGCAACGGAAGTGGTGTATCATCTGTATGGCTCTGGAACAAATGTCGTGAACAACTATGAGATACAAATATATGCGAATTCGAAGGACGAATTCCGCGTGAGGGAGAATGGTGAGGACTTGACCGACTTGGCTGTGCAGACAGATAATTACTGGACCTATACCCTGCAGCATGCCGACCAGAACGGAGTAGTCGTCATCGACAATGCCGAGGACATGCAGATGAGCCTGACTACAAACACTACCGATGTGGTTTCATTCCTCTATAAGGAGAATGGTACACAGAAGACCGTGAATTTCGACATGGGCACTACTGACCTGGGCATGAGCAGCAAGATTACTTCCGACCATGAACTCGTCATCAGCACCAACGTGTCGTTTACCCTCATGTGCAATGGTCAGGATATCAGCAACCAGTATGGCAGCAGCAATGTCAATGCCAGCAATGCCTCGAAGACCGACTACCACTTCCCTGCCAGTGTGTTGAACTTTACCGATGGCGAGCGTCTCAACCTGATCATGATGACCAAGCGCACGATGCCTGTCACTGCCTCGTCGAACACGAAGGATTCGCGAAACATCAAGATTGAAACCTTCCAATATAACTATGATGGTCAGGATCTGACAGTCGATGAAACTACCATGAAGACATGGGGTTCGCTTGCACTGGCGCCTATCGAGCAGTACGCTAAGATTTATTTCTATCATACTGACACAGAGCGTGCCGCTGAGTGTTATGTCAATGGGAATAAGATTGCATATCTGTCGAATCCCTCCAGCATCAATGCGCAGGCAGAGTACAATCAAGAAGAGGGATACTATGCACTTACTTTCAATGCCCTTGGCGACGGTGGCTATCTGGGAAGCTATGAGACGCTCGACGTGCAGGTGGTCTTCACCGATCCCAATGACCTCGATCCCACGAAGGCCAATGCTGTGGTGTCGATGGGCGATGAAAGCAAGATGGCTTTTGCCGAGATGACCTACGATATCTATCGCCAGTATGGTGATGAGCAGACCAAGACCGAGACTATGCGTAAGGGCTTGAAGATCTTCGAGATGGAGAAAGACCACCTCACCGACAATTCCTTCATGGAGTACAAAGTATATCTGCCTGAAGGCTATGAGGCCAGAATCTATGTCGAAGGCACTGACTATACAGAAAACATAACGGTCGACGACAATGTCACCACAGTCAACAACGTGCAGTACACCACTGCCACCCTGCGCTTCGACAAAGACTTTGTGATGAAATATCGTTCTCAGAACACCTCGTGGCTCGTCAACGTCACGAAGATGCCCACTGAAGCTGGCAAGTGGGATATCGCACTGCTTGGTAAGCCCAAGGCTAGGCTTACAGTGTCATTCTTCGACGAGCTGAATGCTAACAAGGACCTTGACGAACGTGAGGAGCTCACTGGCATTTCCATCGAAGACGATGCTCACATGATAGTACCCAGAAAAGCCGCTACAGCCTGGATATCGATAGAGTATATGAACGAATACGATGCGCAGACTGACAGTTATGAGTACGACAATCTTGGAGATTGGCTGCAGGATTACTCCCTCGTGGTGAAAGCCGACGGGCAGGATGTCAGCAATCTGTTCACCTTGCACGAGTTCGGCTACACAGCCGACAATCTCAGTCCGCAGCTACTGGCTGCCCAGAACTGGATCATCGGCTTTAAGAACAAGAACAACAATGTTATCACTCACACGGCCACCATCAAGGGTGACATCGACCGTAATGTCGTACTGATTCAGTGGATAAGCACCGAAGGAATCCTGAATGACTATCAAGTTGATGCCAACACGCCAACAACGACAGAAACTACTGATGAAAACCCGATAGCCTGTCGTCCATTAGTTACTCTTGCCGACAGCTATACATTCAAGGCATACTTCAATGGACAAGAGTTGAATGGCTTTACCAAGAATTCAGATGGTGCATACGCAGCAGATTTCGTAGAGCCAGCAACCACGGATGGATCTTGGGTATTTGAGTTCTCGAAGATTCCAGAAGAAATCCTCCAGTATGCCTCCACCCTGAAGGGTGATGTCAACGGCGACGGCAAGGTTAGCATTGCTGATGCCGTAGAGGTGGTGAACATCATTTTGGGCAATCCCGCTGCCAATGCCAGGATGAGGATTCTGGAAGAGTTGGAGCAGGAGTAATCATGGAGAAATAACAAACCAATAAAAGAATAAAGCGTATGAAAACAATGAAGTTTTTACTGGCCGCTCTGCTGGTTTTTGTATTGCCACTGTAGCACAGTCAGCCACCTACTATGGGTTCAAGATAGGCGGCGTCAGCGTCACGTCCGACAACTTCAACAACGTCCGTAGCAGCCACATGTCTGCCTATTCCCAAAGCGTCAACGGCGGCGATTATCTGGTGACCTACAATCCCGATACGAAGATCGTGGTGCTCTACAATGTGAATATAGAGCGCACGGGAAGCGGCAACCGTGCCATTCTCAATGAGAGCTGCGAAGGGCTGACGGTGGTACTGAGGCGCGGCAATCATCTGGAGGCCCGTGATGCTTCGCCCGTCAGGCTGGAGACATCCACTACTATTATCGGCGATGAGGTCGATGGATATAAATTCGCCACGATTAAAGGCGGCAGCGAGGGTGGTATGACCATCGCCAATGGTGCCACGGTGACCATTCGCAACATCGACTTGGATGTCTATGCCGACCACAGTTACTGCATCAATGGTGTGGCCAACTCGTCGACCAATCCCAACGACTGGGCGACGCTCATCATAGAAAACTGTAAGTTCAGAGCCGAAACCGACATGGTTAGCAACAACTGGGCCATCTGCAACCTCAAGCATCTGACGGTCAACAATTCCTTCGTCAATATATATGGCTGGGAAGCGATTCACAATCTTCAGTCGTTCACCAAGGGACCCAAAATGTGCACGATGGACGGCGGCTCCCAAAGGGTGTATTTCTATGCTCCAGACATGAACTTCTCCTTCACTCCTGATGCTACCAGCCCTACCAATGTCATCAGAATTCAGATGAAGATGAGCGATGAGACAGGCATTGCCATCGACGAGACGAATTTCCCTGACCCAAAATTCCGCGCTGTTATCCTCAATGACTACGATGACAACGGTGACGACCTGTTAAGTGAAAGGGAAATCAACCAAACAAAAAGAATAACCATTAAAAGCGGCAAGGGCGTTACCAACATGAAAGGTCTGGAGTACTTCACACTCCTGGAAAAACTGGAGTGTAGTGGCAATGAGCTGACGTCGCTAGATTTGTCTCCCTTTATACAACTGAGATACTTAACATGCAATAATTGTGGTCTGACTTCCTTGGATGTGTCGCATAATCCGTTTATAATAGAGATTTGGTGCCAATCCAACAACCTGACCACGCTCGACCTTTCAGCAAACGATATGCTGACTCATGTGGATTTTGCTGATAACCACATCAGAGGCGCCGGAATGGATTCGCTAGTATACAGCCTTAACCGATGGTTTGTTGCTCACTTTTATGATGCAGGCTTGCGAGTAAAACTGAGTAAAGACTCGGACACAGAGAACGAGATGACCCAGGAACAGGTGCTCCTTGCCAAATCCAAGGGATGGACGTCTTATTACTGGGGAGTGGCGGAAGGTGCCACCAAATATTCGTGGATTGAATATGAAGGTGTGATCAGTAGCACTCCTCCGGGCATTGTCATCGATGCCGAACACTTCCCCGATGCAGCCTTCCGAGCCGAAGTTGCCAGCGACGTCGTCGACCTCGACCAGAACGGAGTGCTCAGCGAATATGAGTTACGGCGGAGATCGGTGCTGAATGTGCATGGAAAAAACATTGCAAGCCTGCAGGGAATAGAGCACTTCACGGAATTGCAGAGACTCAACTGCTATGACAATAACCTGAGGGAGCTTGACCTGTCGCACAGCAGCGGGATAAGACAAGTATACCTCTACGGCAACAATATCTGCGGTGAGGCCATGGACAGTTTCATTGCCTCCCTGCCGTCAAGGCCCAGCAGCGAGCTAGGTTTTTTGTACGTCGTCTGCGATGGAAGGTCGCCCGACAACACCATGACCAACCTCCAAGTGGCAGCTGCCATCGAAAAGGGTTGGAAAGCGATGAAGTCGGCCGACAACGGTGAAATGTGGACACCTTATTCGGGCGAAGATGTGGGCTTTCTCATCGACGAGCAGCACTTCCCCGATGAGAATTTACGTGCGGTTATCCTGGACAAAGCCATTGACACGAACGAAGACGGCTACCTGAGTGTGTCGGAGCGGGATGCTGTGACAAGGTTGGATTTCCCAAACTTGAACGTTGAAAGCGCAAAGGGCATAGAGTACTTCCCCAACTTAAAGCAACTCTATTGTTCAGGCAACAACCTGACGGAACTCGACCTCCATCGCAATCAGAAACTATTGGTTGTGTCTTGCTCCAAGAATAAGCTGACTTCTTGGTCATTCGCCTACCAACAGAACAGGTTGTTGAGGTATATCTATTGTTGCAATAACCAGTTGACCCAGCTCAATTTCTCTAACAACCCAGCGCTGGAAGAGGTTTACTTCTACGGAAACAAGATTCGTGGTGAAAACATGACCGTCCTCGTCAACAGCCTGCATCAATATGGTGGTAAGTTGTATGCGTACAAAAATGAGGATCCTGTTGAAGGCAACTACATGACCTATTCGCAGATGGTAATTGCCGAAGGAAAACATTGGAGAATATACGATAGCTCACCTGACTATATTTCTGACATCATTTCGTCTTCAGATTTGGGCTTAGGCATCGACGAATATAACTTCCCTGACGAGGTTTTCCGTGAATATGTCGAGCAATTCGATACGAACCACGACGAAGCACTGAGTGAAGAAGAACTGTCGGCTGTGACGGAGATGGATGTAATCGGCAACGTTGCCGACCTGACTGGTATCGAGAACTTCACGTCCTTGAAGAGGCTTGAGGTTCAAAATCAACAGCTGACCAAGCTTGACGTGTCGAAGCTGACGGAGTTGGAGACGCTTTGGTGCGACAACAACCAGCTGACCAAGCTTGACCTGACAAATAACACGAAGCTGGTTCACTTGCAGTGTACAAATAATCAACTGGATGAGCTAGATCTGGCGAATAACACGACACTGGTAGATCTATGGTGCGAGAATAATCAGCTTACCCAGCTTGATGTGGCAAATAATACGGCGCTGGTAACGCTGAGTTGCTCCAACAACCAGCTGAAATCCCTTAACGTGGCACAAAATAAAGCATTGGCAGATCTGAGATGCTACCACAATCAGCTGACGACACTTGAGCTGTCGACCAACGTGAATTTGGAATATATAGAATGTAGCGATAATCAGCTGACCAGCATCCTGACGGCACCTGGCACACCGAAGATTTCGATGAATTGCTGGAATAATCACCTCAAGGGCAGGAGCATGACGGATCTCGTCAACAATCTACCTACTGTCGAAAGCGGTGGTATCTACTTCCGCTCGCTGGATGACATCGAGGACAACGAGATGACATCGGCACAGGTGAATATAGCCACAGGCAAGGGATGGAAAATATGGCAGGACTATTACTATGACCAATATACTGAATACTGGGGCAACGATGTGACGCTGGCCATCAACGAGACGAACTTCCCTGACACGAACTTCCGTAATTTTGTGCGTGGCAGCAACATCGACAAGGACGGAGACGGATATCTTAGCGATGAGGAGCAGCAGGCCGTGAAGACCATCGACGTAAGCGGCTGTTACATCAGCGACCTGACTGGCATCCAGTACTTCACCAACCTGGAGGATCTGGACTGCGGCTACAACCAGATTGAGAGCCTCAACCTGCAGCAGAACACGACGCTGAAAAGACTAAACTGCAGCAACAATCAGCTGACACAGCTCGTTCAGGGCAACGAAGGCCTGGAAGAGGTGAACTGCAGCAACAACCAGATAGAGACTCTGATGCTCTACTCATCGACGCTAAGGTCGGTGGACTGCTACAACAACAAGCTTACAGACTATACGGGCAGTTTCCTCACCAACCTGCCCGATCTCTCCAGCCTGCCTGAGGATCAACGCGGTCAGCTCTACTTCCGCTGCGACTTTGGCGATGAAAACGAGATTAACACACAGCTGGTACAGTTTGCCAAGCAGCTAGGATGGACCGTCTACTCCACCACTGGCAACCACTGGTATAAATACGAAGGCACTCACATCAAGGGTGATGCCAACGGCGACGGCGTGGTGAACATTGCCGACGCAATAGCTGTGGTGAACTACATCCTCAACGACGGGACTGTCACTGGCAGCTTCTACTTCTATGCTGCCGACACGAACAGCGACTACCTTATCACCATCGAGGATGTGGTCGCCATCGTGGAAATGAGTTTAGAACAATCGTCCACAGAGGACTGATCTCAGCGACGTGCAGAGTCAGTCACGCGCCTGGTGGTGGGTACGAAGAATTGGCGGGTCTGCGAGTGGATGACGTTGTTGCCCTGGGCGACACCGACGCGCACCTCTATCTGACCATTGCGTAGGCCGTGGTCGGCAACGAGGGATGCGGTATAGCGTATGGCCTGATGCGGGGCGATACTCTCGATGCGCAGGTTGGGCGAGATGTGGATATGGCGGTTGCCCGTCGACTCCTCTACGAGGGGATAGATGTCGTATATAGGCTGCGAGCTGTTGTTGGCAATCTCAAAGATGACAGAGCATTTCTCACCGCGCGTGAGCTGTCCGTCGCGCGTCTCCTCGTATACGCCGGCATTGCGGATGACGAGCGGCTCGGTGGCCTTGGACTCTGCGAATTGCTGTCCGTAGCCCTGTGCGGTGGCGTTGCCATCGTCGAACGTGATGCGGTCGTCGCCACGCATCTGTGGGTCGTAGCCGCTCTGGTCGTAGCCCTGTCCTTGTCCATAGCCCTGCTGTCCTTGTCCATAGCTGCCGTAGCTGCCGCTGCGTGTGGCCTCTCGCTGTCGCTGTGCCTGTCGGCGTGCTGCCACGCCCTCCTGGTAGCGCTGCTGCTGCTCCCTGTCTTTGGCAGCTCCGATGGCAGCTCCTGCTGCTGCTCCTCCTATGGTGCCTATGAGTGCGCCAATCTCGTGGCCTCGCCATCCTCCGGCGATGCCTCCGACGGCCGAGCCGATCATGTTTCCAAACGTGCTGCCGGTGTACATGCCGGCTGCTTCATAGTTGCCGCAGCTACTCACGAGCAAGCATGCGCCAATCAGTATTATCATTACCTTTTTCATATCTGATAGTCAGTGGTTTTATTAGATGACGATGCAAAGATAGGTATTTTTTCAGAATCCGACAATAGGAAAATCCCTAAAAAGTGTTAGGGAAATCTCTCTCATTAGAAAAAAAGTGCTACCTTTGCATTCGTATTAAACACATGTGGGCTTATGCAAGTGAATAGTCATCTGTCGAGACTGGTGCAGGATGTGGCTGCTAAGTATGGCGACCGCGAGGCACTTATCTACAAGGACTATGGCTCCAGTCAGTGGAAGTCGTATTCCTGGAACGAGTTCTCAGCGCGTGTCAGACAAGTGTCGAACGCTATGCTGAACATGGGTGTGGGCGTGCAGGAGAATGTTGGCGTGTTCTCGCAGAACTCTGTCGACTATCTCTTCACCGACTTCGGTGCCTGGGGCATCCGTGCGGTGACCATCCCCTTCTATGCCACCAGCTCGGAGCAGCAGATTCAGTTCATGATCAACGATGCCCGTATCCGCTTTATCTTCGTCGGTGAGCAGGCGCAGTACGACAAGGCGCGCCGTGTCTTTGCCACCTGTCACACGCTGGAGCGCATCATTGTCTTCGACTCGGCTGTGAGCATCCCTGAGGGTGACACGATGAGCATCCACTTCAGCGAGTTCCTTGAACTCGGAAAGGGCTTGCCACGACAGAGCGAGGTGGAGAACCTGCAGCGGGAGGCATCGATGGACGACATCGCCAACATCCTCTACACCAGTGGCACGACGGGCGACTCGAAGGGTGTCATCCTGACCTGCGGACAGTATCATGCGGCGATGGAAGCTAACCACCGCTGTGTGCCCGTGACGGACAAGGACCGTGTGCTGAACTTCCTGCCCTTCACCCATATCTTCGAGAAAGGTTGGAAGATTCTGTGCATCACGATGGGTGCCCGCCTGATTGTGAACACCAACCCGCTGGAGGTGCAGCAGTCGATGCGCGAGCAGCACCCCACGTGTATGTCGGCCGTGCCCCGCTTCTGGGAGAAAGTCTACATGGGCGTCCAGGAGAAGATCGAGAGCAGCTCGGCCGTCAAGCGCAAGCTTTTCGAGCATGCCATCAAGGTAGGCCGAAAGCATAATATTGACTACCTGTCGAAGGGTCGTCGTCCGCCGTTGAGCCTGCACATGGAGTACGAGATGCTGAACAAGACCGTCTTCTCGTTGGTGCGCAAGGAGCTGGGGCTGGAGAATGCCCATTTCTTCCCCACGGCTGGCGCCACGGTCTCGCAGCATGTGGAAGAATTCGTGCATGCCATCGGCATCAACATGATGGTGGGCTACGGACTGACCGAGAGCCTCGCCACCGTCAGCTGCGACCATCTCGGCGAGCCTTTCACCGTGGGGTCGGTTGGCCGTCCGATCAGTGGCATCAGCATCCGCATCAGCGACGAGGGAGAGGTGCTGCTCAAGGGCCCGACCATCACCCGAGGCTACTATAACCGTGACGACCTAACGCGCCAGAGCTTCACTGCCGACGGCTATTTCCGTACGGGTGACTCAGGCTATATGGAGAATGGCGAGCTCTTCCTCAAGGAGCGTATCAAGGATCTCTTCAAGACGTCGAACGGCAAGTATATCGCTCCGCAGATGATTGAGTCGAAGCTGCTGGTAGACAAGTATATCGACCAGATAGCCATTATCGCCGACCAGCGCAAGTTTGTCTCGGCCCTGATCATCCCGCAGTATCACTTGCTGGAGGAGTATGCCCGCGAGCATCGCATCAGCTTCAGCAGTCGCAGCGACCTCTGCACCAATCCGCAGATACATACGATGATCATGGAGCGCATCGACACGTTGCAGCAGCAGCTGGCCCAGTACGAGCAGGTGAAGCGCTTCACGCTGCTGCCCCAGCCCTTCTCGCTGGAGCGTGGCGAGCTGACGAACACGCTGAAGATCAAGCGGCGCGTGCTGAACGAGAACTACCGCAGGGAGATTGAAAAGATGTATGAGGAATAGGACGCTCCCGTCTGACTCGTACGTCATTTCCCCTTAATGTATAAAAAAGTATAATATTTCCCTGCGGATTGCCTCTGCAGGGAATATTATTTGTACTTTTGCACGATTTTTTCACTAACTATTTTAACTACCTCATGAAAAGAACACTACTTCTTTGCTCTGTACTGGCCATGACGCTGACGGCCGGTGCACAGAAGGCTGCTATCAGCCGCCGTCCGAGCCTCTCGGCTGAGGCTTTCAAAACCGCTCAGCAGAAGGCACAGGCACCTGTCCGCAAGGCTGCTGACGATGCCAACACCATCTATTGGGGCTATCCCACTGCTCCGCTCTACAGTGGCGGCTTGAACTACGAGCCCGAGACTATCTCGCAGGCTATCACCGTCCCCGGCCGTCTGCTGAAAGGCAGCGTGCTGAAAGGCGCCAGTATCGTCCTGCCCTACGTGCCCCACTTGAAGGACATCAAGGTGTGGGTGTCGTCGAAGCTGCCCGACGACTACATGACGGGCGATATTATCAATGTCATGCCCGACCCCTCGACGCTGAAGAGCAAGGAGCTGACCGACGTGATGTTCGACACTCCCTACACCATCACCGACGAGGACTTCTATGTGGGCTACACTTTCACACAGACCGATGACATGAGCGATCCTGAGGACAACTGGCCCCTCTGGCGCTACGACTATGCCCAGGAGGTCAACGGCAGCTACTGGCTCTATACCAGCCAGACCTTCCCCATGTGGTTCAACCTCTATGGCTTTAACTATGGCAATGCTCCCATCGACCTGATCCTCGACATCAGCGAGTGCACGGCCCAGGGCAATGTGCAGGTGAGCGAGATTGGCGTGACAACCGTCAAGACCGGCGAGGAGGTGCGTTTCAACATGGGCATGCTCAACCAGGCCGGTTTCGTGAAGAGCATCGACTACACGTTCACACAGGACGGCGAGAGCGTCGAGCGTCATCTCGACCTAGAGAGTCCGCTGACACGCCTGCTCCAGGTCGGCCAGTTTGAGGTGCAGGCCGCCACTCCTGAGGTTGCCGCCATGCAGCCCGTCAGCCTGAGCGTCGACAAGGTGAACGGTACGGACAATGCCGAGACTGTCCTCAACGAGACCGAGGGAGCCATCATCGCCGTCGACAAGGTGGGACAGCGCCGTTCGGTCTATGAGGCCTTCACCACTATCAGCTCGCCGCAGGAGGTGCTCGCCATGGCTTCGCTGCCGCTGCTGCGTAATGCCGTGGGCGATAAGATGATTGCCATCAATGCCCATTTCACCGCCGACGATGAGAATCCCGACCCGATGAACTGCGAGGACTACTCCGACCTGGCCTTCTCGCTGACCAACGGCACGCTGCCCGCCTACTACATCGACCGCCTGCAGCAGTTCAACCCCTACTTCGGAACGACGCCCATGGACGGCAACGGCACGTACCACTTCAATGCCGACAAGACCTTCAACGATGTGAACAGCCGTGCCTGTGAGGCAGACATTGAGCTCACCGCACAGTGGGCTGACGATGCGAAGACACAGCTGGAGGCCACCACACAGACAACGTTCTACCTCAACAGCGAGGAGCCTTTCTATGCCATCGGCTTCGTGCTGACCGAAGACGACGTGTGCTATGAGGAGGTGAAGCAGCAGAACGCCCTGTCGCCCGACTACTTCGACGACTGGAACTATAGCTATCCTGAGAACAACAAGCTCTTCCCCGACGACGACCTGAAGGAGTACACCACCGGTCCTGCCGAGATCAGCGCCCCCGTGAACCAGAACGTGGTGCGTGGCGCCTGGGAGCCCGTGGCAGGTATCGATGGCAGCGTGGAGGCTGTTGAGAGCGACAAGGCACAGCAGTTCACCACCGTGCTCGACATTGCTGACAAGACCGTCCTCGACAAGAACAACCTCAAGCTCGTAGCGCTGCTCATCAACCTCTACGACGGTAGCATCGTCAATGCTGCTGAGGTGTCGCTGAGCGATGAGACGACGGCCGTTGCCAGCCTTGGTGCAAACGACAGCCAGAAGGTGAGCTCTCGCTATAGCGTCAGCGGACAGCTGTTGAAGGCTCCGCATAAGGGTCTGAACATCGTGAAGCTGGCCAATGGCAAGACGCTGAAGATGATTGTGAGATAAGGTGTGAAACAAGTGAGACGCATGAACAGAATCCTGACAATCGTCGTCACCGTTTTTATAGCTACTGCCACACGGGCCGCCGTCGCGCTGGACGACGGCCAGGTGTGGTGGGGCTTCTACACCGAAGATATGCCCCTTACGGGTATCGGCGAGGACAAAGCCTACAACTATAACTGTGCGATGTACGTTGAGGGCGACGATGCCGTCGTCGGCGGCTGTACAGTTACCGCCATCAGGTTCCCGCTGGCTTACAAGACCAGCAACCTCCGCAGTGCGAAGGTATGGGTGGGCACCAAGCTGCCCGCAGATGGCGAGAAGGCCGATATTGCCGAGGTGAGCATCCTCGATGCGCGCCTCGTGGGGCTGAGCGACAATGGCGCTCCCATGAACGAGGTGAAACTGAAGGTGCCGGTCGTCATACCCGAGGGCGGCCTGTATATCGGCTATAGCCTGAAGGTGAGGGCAACCACCCGCCCTGAGGAGAGCTTCCCAATCCTCACTGCCCAGCCACAGGATGGCAACGAGCATGCCTGCTATTACTATTCCGCTACGTCGCAGCAGTGGGAGAACCGTTCTGCCGACGGCGTGCTGGCACTGCAGGTGGCTGTCAGTGGAGGGTCGCTGCCGCAGCATGCCGCCGCGGGAGGAACTTTCTACGACATCATCACTACTGCTGAGGCACAGACTGATATCGCTATCCCCGTGCGCAGCATGGGTATCCAGCCTGTCAGCAATATCGACTGCCAGCTGCTGGTCAACGGTGAGCCCGTCGGCGAGCCGCTGCATCATGACTTTGGTACTCCGGTGGCAAACTTCTCGGCCGACACCCTCCACTTCGTCGTCAGTGCTCCCAGCCAGGCTGGCAATGCTGCCTGCGCACTACGTATCGACCAGGTGAACGGGCAGGAGAACGAGGCCGCCTCGAAGGCTGTGCACTCGGGAAATGTGGCAGTGCTGTCGCAGCAAGGCACGCGGCGCACGCTGATGGAGGAGTTCACTGGCTCGTGGTGCTCATGGTGCCCGCGTGGCGTGGCCGGCATAGAGATGATGACTGATGTCTATCCCGAACGCTTTGTGGCTGTCGCCATCCATCGCAACGACCCCATGCAGGCTGCCGACTACGACGTGTTTCGTGGCAGCTACGGCTCTTTCCCCGGAGCAGTCATCAACCGTGAGCACGACGTCGATCCCTACAACGGCCTTGAGGGCATCAGCCTGAGCGATATCGTCGCCTACACGCTGAACGAGTCATGCCAGGCCGACCTGCAGGCCGAGGCCTACTGGGCCAATGAGGAGAAGACGCTGCTCGATATCACTGCCACTACCACGTTCTACTATTCTACCGACCGCAGCGACTATGCCCTGGCTTTTGTCGTCGTGCACGACAGCCTGAGGGGTAGTGGCGCCGACTGGGCACAGGTGAACATCTACAGCGGCAGTGCTGAGTGGGCCGCCAAGCCCTATATGAAGCAGTTCACCGACGCCCCCGGCACTATCGAGGGCTATGCCTACAATCATGTGGCCATCGCCGCCCAGGGAATTCTGAAAGGCGTCAATGGCAGTATCGTTGCACCTATTGTTGATGGCGAGGCTCAGACGTTTACCACAACTGTCGACCTGACGGGCAACAGCTTGCTGCAGAATCCTGACCATGTACATGGCGTGGTGATGCTTATCTATCGGCCTACCGGACTCGTCGTTAATGCTGCTCCCGCTCGTCTGCCTGTTCCCGTAGAGGATGCTATCAGCGTAGCCTCCGACAGGCAGTATTCGCCTGCCGGCTATTACACGGCCGACGGCCGACGGACTTCAACTCAGCGTCCAGGCTTGAACATCGTTCGCATGACCGACGGAACGATTCGTAAGGTTGTGTACTAAGTAACTCTTTTTGTACCTTTGGGCAATCGCCCAAAGGTACTTTCGCTTGGAAAAACAAAGAAAAAAAAGGTTTTTCTTTGGTTTTTCTCTCGCTTATTAGTACCTTTGCACCATGATTACGCAAGACCAACTGAAAGACGTGCTCGACAGAGCCGACAAGCTGAAGTACTACCTGCACATCGACGAGCGGCAGGTGGAGCTTGAAGAGGAGCAGCTGCGCACGCAGGCTCCTGACTTCTGGGACGACCCCAAGCGCGCCGAGGAGCAGATGAAAAAGGTGCGCGGCATCAAGCGCTGGATAGACGGATATAAAGATGTACGCACGAAAGCCGACGAGCTACAACTGGCCTTCGACTTCTATAGGGAGGAGATGGTCACCGAGAGTGAGGTCGACGAGGACTATCGGCAGGCTCTCCAGACCATCGAGCAGCTGGAGCTGATGAACATGCTGCGGCAGAAGGAAGACCCCATGGACTGCGTGCTGAAGAT
>CAMNHM010000048.1 GCA_946539475.1 uncultured Prevotellaceae bacterium
GCATGATTCATAATCATGAGGTCGCCGGTTCAATCCCGGCTCCCGCTACCAAGAAAAAAGCATACTAAGAACAGGCAGCTGCAAAGGTTTTGCAACTGCCTGTTTATTTTCAAAGCACCTCTCTAAGGCTCTTTCGCCTATTCAGGTTTTATCAGCAGCGTGCCAATGATTCCCACGGCATCGGCGATGGTAATATTGCCGTCGTTGTTGACATCAGCGGCAGTCTTGTCGAAGGTTGCCGGCGGCAGGCCCAGTACATGATTCACCACGGCCACGACATCGTCGGCATCTACCCTTCCGTCGACATTGGCATCGCCAATCAGCAGTGGAGTCTGAAGGGTGATGACGTAGGGATCCTTTCCTCCGACGATGCCGTTGGCTTCAAAGGTCAGTCCCTGGTCGACCACGTAGGTCTTGCCGCCTGTATGTACATGAAAGACGAGGGGCACGGTATTGTCGCCGTAGACGGTGAGGAACACCATGTTGCGCTGCGTAGGGTCGGAGATGTCCTTTCCCCTAATGCCATCGTCGGCATATACTGCCACGATGCAGTCGGTGAGTACTTCGCCGTCCTTCTTCACCACGGCCATGATGCTCATATTGTTGAGGAACAAGTGGCTGTCCACGAAGTCGAAGATGTGGTTGGGGTCTACCTTCTCTTCATGCGCCACGTCCTCTGGGTCGTAATCCTGTGCACTGGCTGCGGCAGGCCATAGTACTAGGCCTGCCAGCAGCATCATGCTGAATATCAATGTCTTTTTCATATCCTTACTTTTATGTTCATATCTTCCCTCTAGGGGGACGTTCTTACTTTTTTACCTTTTTCCGTCCGCCCTCGAGGTAGACGCCCTTCTTCAGCGTCGGGCGCTGTACGCCCTCTGCCTGACGGTAGACGCGGCGGCCCTGTAAATCGTAGAGCTCACCACCTTCCGTGCCAGCATTCACATTGCTGATACCTGTCATTACGGCGTTGAGGATGAGGGGCTCGTCGATGGTGCCCACGACGGCATTGCTGCTGTACTCCAGTGTGGCATCACAATCTGCCACGAAGCCATTGTCGACCATGCGGAAGGTGAGCAGCGTCTGTCCTTCTCCGGGGATGGTGAGGTAGACCAGTCCCTCGTCGTCGCTGATGCCCGCAGCTCGACATTCGTTGCCAGCGAATACGCCAACCTCCACGCCTGCCGCAGGCAATCCCTGGAGCTGCACACGTGCGATGACCGTCATGTTGTCGGCATAGCAGCGGTAGTCAACGGGCGTGAAATGCTCTGGCTGCTGCTCATAACCGGATAGCATGCGGGCATGTGCTGCAACCGTAGCCTTCGGATAGCGGAACGTGCGAGCCGTGGTACTCTGGATCATGTAGCCCTGACCGGGGACGAGTGTTGTCAGTGTGCCCTTCCACTTGCCGTTCTTGTAGGTGGCAAAGCTTGTCTGCCCCTTCACGAAGTCGCCATCCCGGGGCTCCATGTCGGCGAAGGCATCGGTGATGCTCATCGTCTGCGAGCCGTTGTAGGCCACCCAGTTCCAACCGGTGCTCACGGTGATGGGCTTCTCCTGCGGATTGACTTTCTTGCCTACTAGGCTGACGTTGCCAGGCTTATTCATCTTCACCTGGCACATGGTTTGGTTGTCCAACGAGAACTGCCGTCCTATCCACGTGTCATCGGAGTAGGCTATGAAGTTCCTCTGATTCTTCACTAAGTCGACAGCTTCCTTCACCGGGTCGAAGATGGCAGACACCGACATGTCGTCGGGCTCCACGTAGAGTGAGGCCCACGTCCATCCCTTGCCCATCGCCAGCATCTGCTCCTGCACGTTGATAGCCGAGAGCAGCAGCGGCTGGTCGAAGTCGCCAGCCAGTCCGTAAGGCAGGTAGCTTATGTGGTCTTCGACCTTCACCACGGCATAGGTCTCGCCCGCCGAGGCGTCGTAGGCTTTAAAAGTGACCTCCTTGCCACCGTCGTTTCCATTGCCATAGATGCTCATAATAATGATGTAGGAGTCGTAGTCGGCATCGTACTCCGGACAAGCCACGCCGCGACACTCGTCATCGATGAAGGCAGCCACGATGTCGTCGCTGTCCTCGCTGGGCACGCCAAGGATCTCGAGGGTTCCGATGAGACTCATCGAGTTCTCGAAGTCGCTCACGTTCACTGCCCAGTCGGGCTCCTCGCCACGGACAGTGACGCGGATAGTCAACGGCACGTCGATGCCGTCGGTACCGGTGAGGTAGACGGTCTCCTCGTGCTTGCCGATGGGTGCCGACGGGTCTACGGTGAAGGTCACCGTGGTCTCGCTCCTGGGGTTCGTCGACCCATACTCGCTGCTGGCCTGCAGCCACGCGGGCATTCCCGAGAGGGTCCACATCTGCTGCTTGCCGCCCTTGTTCACGATGGTGGCGGCGATGGTCCTGTTTGTCGCGTTGGCAACACTACACACTGTGCTCAAGGCATCGTCCTGCCAGATGAGTTCCTTCTGGTTGACAAAGGCGCTCCAGGTGGCAGGCACAGAGGGGTTGCCATTCGCGTCGCGGACGCTGCGCACGGTGAAGTTCAGCGTGCAGCCCTCGATGGTGGCGGGCTCCTCGTCGATCTCGATCACCACCTTCGTGTCAGATGCCACGTAGGTGAAACTGACGTTCGTCTCGACAGGCTTTTCGCGCATGGCCGGTGCCTCGTCGGTGAAGGTGACGAGTTGAGAAGCCGAGGAGATCTGGGAGCTGAGGGTCGCATCGCTTCCGTTGCCTGTCAGCTCCTTGGGCGTGCCGATGGTGACAATCTGGTTAGAGCTGTCCAGCTGCTTGGTCTCGAAGGGATAGTAGAACACGAGGCCGTCCTCCTTACCCGTGAGTCGCACCTTGCGGTTCGAGGCCAACTGGCTGGCGTTGAGCGTAGCGTCCCACACACGGAGTTCGTCCACCTGCCCCTTGAAGTAGCGGTCGTAGCTGTAGAAGCAGCCTTCGGCGTAGGGTGAGCGGCGGGCACCCACCACGATAGAGTCGGCGGCGATATGCCCCACGTTGGCGGCGTTGGTCGTCAGCTTGCGCTCACCGTCGACGTAGACGGCAGCGGCACCCTGTCGCAGCACGTTCAAGGCCACATGATGCCAAGCGTTGTCGGTCAGCTTTAGGATTTGTGTCGTTGAGGAGGTAAAGGAGCCGAGTGCCGCCGTGGGGCTGCTGGTGAGCATCAGCTGACCGTCGACATCGAGCCAGAGGCTGACTTCGCCTGCCTGTATAAGCTGTGCCTCGCCTGTCTGCCTGTCGCCTCGCATCCAGAACTCGATGGCGTAGTCATCGTCAATGCTATAAGGCGAGAGTGCGGTCTGGAAGCTGAGGTGGCTCTGCCCGTCGAGGCTCACCGCCTTGTTGATGTTTTCCAGATGCCACGTCTCGGCGTTCATCTTCATGTGGCGGTTGCGTGCGTAATCGCGTATGGTCGTACCTTCGCCCTCGTTCATCTTCCAGTAGCCGATGAGGTGTCGGGTGGACGGGTTCTTGGTCTTCGAGCGGTTTGCCAGGGCCGTAGTCATGTCGTGAGCCTCGTCCCAGAGCAGCAGCTCGTGGATGGCTCCCGTCATCTGCTTACCCACGGTGAGCGGTCCGCTGCCCTCGTAGGCCGTCACAGGCTCATTGTCGAACAGCTTCTCTTCGCCGTCGTATGTTGCCACGCATGCCGACAACAGACTGGCCGAAGCGGTATAGTTCATCGTCAGGAATACCCACTCTTTCTGCGGCAGCGTCTTCGTCGAGGTGTAAGTGTTGCCGGCTATGCCGACTACCAGATGTCCGTCAGCATCGGTGCCTACGGTCAGCTTGTTGGAGGCAGTGCCGTGGCTCACGATGGTGCCTTCCCCGTCGACATTTACCCACGTATCGATGCTAAAGTCCTTGCCGGAGAGCGTGATGGAGGCCTCCGTCTGTGCCGTTGCCTCGGTGTTCTCCATGGCCAGCGCCGTGGAGTGTGCCACGTCATAGCCGTTAAGCACGCCGGTGACGGTGAAGTTGTTGGCCTTCGACATGCTGCCATAGAGGATTGGCTCGCTGAAGGTGACGCTGAGTATGTCGCCGATGTCGAGCACGCCGTCGGTAGGCTCCGGCTGTCCGAGCGGACGCGGCTTCATCGTGTCCTTCACCAGTGCTATTTCTTCGCTGTAGCGGTAGACCTCGTCGGTGCCGTAGGTGGCGACCGAGACCACACGGAACACATAGTTGCCGTCGGAGAACGACGTCATGTCCTCCAGGTGGCTGACACTGGCTCCCGTCTTGGGCAGCAGCTCGTTGTTCTGCGTCACTGCCAACGGGTCGAGCACATACTCTTTAAGCAGCGTCCAGTCGGTAGCCCCCTGCTTCTTGTACTGCAGTCGGAAAGCCTTCAGGTTGTGATAGTTGCGGTCGAAGCCCGAGAACGTCAGTGTGAGGTCGGTGCCCGTCTGCGTGTTGATGGTCGTGTTCGACAGTGCCAGCGTCACCGGCGACGACGACGGTGTGAAGTATGCCTTGATGAAGATGGTGTCGGCAATCTCCTCGGGCTGTGACTCCGATGCAAAGACGATGCCGACGCCCTTGCCGTAGAGCGGGCTCTTGTCGTCGTGGGTGCCCTCGTAGTCGAGCACGCTGGCATCTGTCTGCCTCAGTTGCAGGGCCTTCGTCAGCGTCTGGCTGCCAGGCACCTTGATGAGGCGTCCTTCGGTAAGCACCTTGCCGTCCATGGTGAGCTGTGCTCCGTCGGGATTTGTCTCGTCGAGCATGAACAGCATGTAGGTCACGTCGGCACCAATCTCCGAGGCGTTGCCAAGCCGCAGCGTGTAGTTGGCCGCCGAGCCGGTGGGAATGTCGCTGACGGTGTTCACGTCGACGTCAATCTGCGGCACCTCGATCTGCATGGTGCCCTCCATGATGATAGGATGGGCGCCGCCCTCCTCAAAGTAGGTGGTGCGCACTTCTCCCTCATGGGGATTGCTGGTCTGTCCGCCGCGTGTGCGGAAGATGGGGCTGAAGGCGCCGTAGCGATAGACATCCACCGACAGGGCATCGATGCCCTCCTCGGCGAGTGTGTAGCCGTAGGTGGTGGTATAGCCATGGATGGAGTCTCCGGACTCGTGCCTTCCTCCATTTACGGTAACCTCTACATCGACGTCCACACCAGTTCCTTCACATTCGTGTCCGTGATGGTAGCCGAGCAGCACGCCTGCGCTTACCGACCATTCCCATGTGGAGTGGTGGGTGGAGTCGGTCTGTATGGAGTAGTTGAGGCTGGCACCGCCGTTGAAGGAGTAGTTCTCCACGGTGACGCTGTCTTTATTTTCGCGATTCTGGAAAGCCCTCACCTTCTCCATTTCGTTAAATTCGAGATTCTTCTTCCAGTTCTTTATCTGGCAGTTCAGCCAGCGGATGCTGTCGGTGGAGCATTGCTGCTCCTTGACGCACCATTCGAAGAGCTGTTCGTCGGTCGACACGGAGTCGGGTACGGTCTTTGCAATTCTTGGCACGATGACGGTGTAGGTGCCGTCCTTTCCGAAGTTCTCGTCGTCGGGTGCCAGTGTGGTGAAATAGAGGTTGCCTACTGTCTTTCCAAGATCGTGCATGCCCACCCCGTTTCTGTGTTCAAAGGCGTTGATGGAGTCGAGCGTGACCGTTTGCAGTTTCGAGTTGCGTACCTTCTGCAGGTTGGGCAGCAGGTAGTCCTCGATGTAGCCCTGCGTATAGGCGAAGGTGGTTCCGAAGTCCAGTCCGGTGGAGATGACGTCCTTGACGCCGATGTCGAAGTCGTCGCCTTTCCGCTGGAAGCCCACGCGGCGGGCGTTGCCGAAGATGAGGTTTGTGCCTTGTCCGATGAACACGTCGCCGTAGGCGCCCACGTAGTCGGGAGTGTCGGAGGTGGTGTAGCCCTGTGTGACGCTGACGGTGTTCTCGATGGTTTCGCCTGTCTCACCGGAGTTTTCCACCGTGGCGTGGAGCATGATATCATGTTTCGACTCCCACGAGACGGAGGTACAAGTGACATTTCCGTTTCCGGGTACTCCGGCCACGACACCTGTCATCATGGACTTTTTCATGCCTGCCTTCAATGTGACGCCGCCGTTGGATGAATCCGACCAGGTGTTGTTTTCGAGCTTGACGCGCGACGTGACGGTGCCTGTGCTCCATTCGGCTGAGGAGCCCGTTCCTGGCGGGTCGCGCAGGATCATGAGCATCTCGTCGGGTCCGCTGGTGACGAAGTTGTTGCCCGTGGGCAGGTCGCCGATGATGATTCCGGTCATGCCGCTGCCGTCCCACAGGTACTGCCGGTCGTTGATGTCGTAGGACATAGAGATGGTTCGCGTGTGGTCGCCCGACACGTTGGGCATGCCGGCATGCCAGAGGTAGAAGGCTTGTCCGAGTGTGTCGAGCACCAGCTGGTTGCTCTTTAGGTCGTACACCTCGCCAGCCTGGGCTTTGGCGGTCGTTCCGTCGTCGAAGGTCACGTCGCCGGTGACGATGAAGATGGTCTGGTCGGACGACAGTGCGTTCTCGATGGTGACGACGACATCCTTCAGAGGCACGCGGGAAGCCTTCTCATCGTCGTCGTCAGCCTTGTCCGGGTTTTCATACTGCTCATAGCCTTCGATGAAGAACACGTATGGATCGTTCTCAACGAAAAGCGGGTGTCCGTACTTGTAGCTGTGGCTCTCCGGGGTGTATGTGTTCGTGAGCAAGCTTTCGCCCAGCGCGTCCTTGTACTTATACGTCTTGATGCCAAATCCGCCGTCGCTGCGGTCGTCCTGCTTCACGGTGAATGTCGGCTCGCTGTGGTAGACCTGGTTGAGCTTGACGATGTAGGGATAGAGGCGGTAGTCCTCGCCGCTGAGCCAGAGCGTGTCGGAGAGTTCCAGGAGCGGGTTTGTCAGGTCGATGGTGGTCGAGGGGCCCACCTCCAGTCCTGTCTTCACCACTTTCATATCGCTCACCTTGTACATAAGCGGTGGCAGCATGGCGGAGAACTCGCCCGTCTCGGGGTCGGTCTGTATGAAGTACTTGTTGTATTTGTCCAGACCTTCGCCACGCCACGACGTTCCGGCAATGAGCTCTGTGGCGGAGGGGATGGAGACCTGCTCCGTATTGGCCTCATACCAGAAGGCGGTGTGCTCTTCGTTGTACACCTTGATGGCGTTCATATAGGGTGTCTCGTTGACGGGTGTCAGGACCATCTGTGTCACGCCGATGTTGTTCTTGCTCAAGCCGAAGCCAACAGGATGGTTGCCCTCGATGTCACCTCCTACGATACGTCCGGTGAAGTTCACCAGCGTGGTGTCGCGGAACTCGAGCCCTGATATGGGCTTGTTGAAGAGCTCTTTCGGCTCGCCGGTATTGTCAGGGTCGGCAGGATAGCGCCCTTCGTTGACAAACACGTGACCGTTCATCGAGGCCGTAATGTAGTGTTTGCCGATGGGCACGCTGATGGTGAAGTTGCCGTCGGCATCGGACTCTATCATCTTGCCGTCCTTGGCGCAGGCGACGCCGTCGACGGCGAAGTTGACACCCTCGACGGGATAGGTCGTGCCCGCATAGTAGACGGTGCCCGAGACGGGGAACGACGAGATGTCGCTGAAGTCGACGCCGCTGTGGATGAGCGACGAGGCGCTGACGAAGCGCGACAGGTAGGCCGGCGAGAACTCGTGGACGCCAAGCTGTGGCACGATGGTGTAGGCCGTGCCGTCGCCCTTGAAGGGCACTCCGCGCACGGTGTAGTTGCCCTGTACGTCGGTGTAGGCCATGAGGCTGAGCTGACTCTCTGAGGGTATGACGTCAGTACCCTGTGCCGTGCTTTCCAAGGTGGTGGCATGACGTCCGTTGGGCATGCCGTCAGTCTTCGAGAAGTCGTAGGCGATAGTCTGCGTTTCCAAGCCTTCGTCCAAAGGGTAATAGATGGCCAATCCGTCTTCGTTGCCTGCCAGCGGGTGGTTGTAGTTGCGCTCAATCTCCTTGTCGGTGAGGGCCTTGTTGAAGAAGCGCACTTCGTCGAGATAGCCGCGGTAGTTGGAGGCGGTGTTTTCGACAGCTGAGTTGGCAAAGACGATGCTTGCAGTCTTTTTGGCTTCGTCTGTCCATTCGAGTTGTGCGCTGATGCTTTGGGTCATGATCGTGTCAGCCGTGTGTACTACGACCTTCAGGCTGTCCTTTGCCTGCGAGTGTACGACGGTGACGTGGCTCCACTCGCCCGCGGGGATATAGATGTCCGACGACTTGAAGCCCTGCATCCACGGCTCTATCTCGAAGCGTCGGTTGGTGGCATCTGTGCGTAGATACAGTCCGAAGATGTCGTTACTGTCGAACGCCGCATAGCGTGTGTTGTCTTCCGACATTTCCTCAAAGTCAGGTTTCAGATACATCTGCAGGGTGAAGTCGCCGTCGAAGAGCCGTCGGATCTCGGCGGATTCGGTCTGATAGAACAGTCCGGCGGAGCGGTTGCCCGAGAAGCGCAGCGAGTGCATGCTGCTCGTCATGTCGCCAGCGGCACTCTGAGGCTTCAGCGTCACTTTTACACCTTCCACAGCCGTTCCCGTACCGTAGGTGATACGTCCGCTGACGATACCCGACGAGAAGGTGAAGCCGTCGGTGGTGCCGCTGTGCTTGATTTCGG
The DNA here is from genome assembly GCA_946539475.1 of uncultured Prevotellaceae bacterium. The sequence continues at coordinate 8,625 of CAMNHM010000048.1, forward strand.
GGTCGCCTTTGTCGTCGAGCCCCATGACGGCCACGCGGTACTCCTGGTAGCTGCCCGACGGTGCGGTCACGTCTTCATAGCTGTAGGTCGTCGACTTGCCTTGCGTGGTGTAGATGTCGCGCCAGTCGCTCTCGCTGCTGCTTCCTAAGGGACGGCGGGCAAGGACAAATTCGGTGTCCTCGGATCCCACCTGCTTCACTGTCCACTGCAGCTTGACAACATTGCTATAGTTACCGCGCGACGCCGTGAACGACTTGATTTTCGAACCGCCCACCGTCACGGCGTTCGACAGCACTTCGTAGTTCAGGTCAAGCACCGAGATGGTGAGCTTGTAGATATAGCCGCGGTTGCTTTGCAGGGTCCTGGTGTCCTCGTTGTGAGAGCCGCTGGTCACATCGCTGCTGTTGATGGAGATGTCGGTAACCTTTGTCCAGTTGTCCTGGTCGTTGACGAAGGCCCGCCACAGCGTCAGGGTATAGGTGTTTGAGCTCTTGGCATCAACGATTCCGTCGTGCTCCCATGTCAGGGTGATCTGGCTGTCATCGTCGTCAATCGCAGCATTGAACTTGGTGATGTTCCAGTTGCGGGTCAGTTTCTTGTAGGCTTCGACCTTCAGCGATGCGTAGTTGGTGGTCGTTCCCTCAGGCACGAAATACAGCTCATAGTAATGATTGGTGTCCCATTCCGGGTTGGGGTCGTCGTACACGCGTGTGTTGTAGCTCAGCTGGCTAGCCAGCTCGCTGCCGTCGCGCTTGATGGTCCATGTGCCATTTGTGAAACGGTCAGCCTCTTCCACCTTCCATTCCAGGTGCATCTTCTTTGACCAGGGATAGTCGGTGACCTCAAAATTCTTGCCTTTGGCACAACCTGCCACGTCGACGTCGTACCACTTGTAGAAATGAGTTGAAAAGCCATTGTCGTCTATTTGTGCGGAATACTCGATGGAAGTCGCAGAACCGTCATACTGCTTTGCGTCAGAGCGCCTGTGGGTGCCCGTCAGGTCGTTGTACGACGTGGCGCCTTTGTCCTTCGTCTTCAAGCCCTCCAGGCTGGCCGGATTGACGAATGCACGGCTGAAGTAAGCAGAGTTCCCTGTGGGCTGCTTGCCGTCTGAGTCCTTCAGGAATCCTAACTTCGTTGCGCCCAAGTTCTTGTTGAGATTGCCGGTGGCCTTGATGGTCTGATAGTCCGTCAGGACGACAGAAGGCTGATGGGAGCTGTCCCATAATGTGGGCACTGTGAAAGAATAGGTCTTGTCGACGTCTTTGTCTGCTGCGTCCTTTTCATTCCGCCACGTTCCCTTTATCCTGACACTATGTGTGGAGCCCGACTCCATGCTGCTGATATACACGCGCATGTAGCAGGAGAGTATCGTTTTGTTGGTTTGCTTAACCTTTTCGAAAGGGTCGCGAAAGCGCACACGGTAGCTGATGCCGTCCTTGCTCGTGTTGTACGGGTCACCCCACCAGTCATCAAACTGGTCATCGATCTGGTCGGCGAGCTGGGCGTTGCCGTAACGCTTGCCGCTAAGGGCGAACTGTCCAATCTCGTCGGCATTGCACACCTTGACGCCATCGACCCATATTTCAGGTGCAGAGGCCCAGAAGCTGTTCTCGTACAACTGCCAGTCGTAGTAGATCATCTCCATTTCGAAGTAGGGTGTGAGACTGCCGCTGCTGAAGGCCGGTTTGCCCACGATTTTGGTGTATCTCGAATCGTCAAACTCCGTGGTAGCCCACGCCGGGCTGCTGCCTGCGACGAGGCATAGTAGAAGCAGTGGCAGCTCCCGCCACCACGGCTTCGAGTAGTAAGTGCTCTGTTTCATCATCGTACCTTATTATTCTTGATTCTTTATTCCAGCTGTGGCGAAACTCTGTTGATTATGCATGCAAAGTTAGCCTTTTTCTTGATGACAGCCCTATAAAGCCATGCGTACATTTGGGCACGCGCCCAAATGTACGCATAGAAACGGTCGGAAGGGATGGGCGGACGCCCAAATATATGCTTACGAAGCGCAATATGATCGGCCTTTATCTGCTCTGCCGGTACTCGATGGGTGTGATGCCATAGCGTTTCTTGAACTGCAGGCGGAAGTTCTGCGGCGTGAAACCTACTTCGGCTGCGATGTCAGCGATGCTCTTTTCGGGCTTGTCGCGCAGCAGTTCGTATGCCACGTCTATGCGTACCTTATTGATATAAGCGGGCAGCGAGAGACCCTCGGCGTAGGTGTTGAGCAGCTGGTTCAGCACGTGGCGGTCGATGCCGAGGCGCTGGCATACGGTATCGCGGTCGAGGGTGCCATCGCGGTAGAGCTGCTCATTGTGGATCATCGCGTATAGTTTAGCGTACAGAGCATATAGTTTAGAGTTTGCTGCCGCATTTTCAAGTGTAGAGTCTAGAGTGGAGAGTGTAGAGTTTGCTGCCGCAGCCTCATCATCAGGAGGTATAGCGGTAGCATACTCTCCGTTCTCTACTCTACACTCTACACCACTATCGTGCATCTCGTCAATCATCCTCACCAATGCGCGGTTCTTATTCATGGTCTCACGGCGTTTGTAGAAGAAATAGACGGCAAAGCCGACGGCCAGCAGCAGGAAGATGACGGTTGCGAAGGTGGCCCTACGCAGCAGCCGGGCATCGACCTCTGCTTTTTGGCGGGCCAATTTTTCTTCCTGCAGGTGATAGACCGTAGCCAATTCGTTCAGTTGTTCGCTCTGAAGACGGTTGTCAAGGCTGTCGCGAACGACTATCACCCTTTGCAGATAGTGAAGCGCTTCGGCATGGCGCCCCTGAATCTCGCTGGCCTCGCTGCGCTGCATCAAGCAGATGATGTAGTTGGGGTTGATGGTATCGTGGTAGGTGGCTTCCATGCGGTCCATAGCCTGGTAGAAGCGTTTGAAATCGCCCATGTAGTGGTAGGCACTACTCATCATCTTGTCGCAGTCAACGCTCTTGCTCCAACGGGTGCGCTGTATCTCGGCGTCGGCCTCGCGGGCCTTCCTCATCAGTGTCGAGCGGAGTTCGGGAAGTGAAGAATTACCTGCATCGAATGCTTGACGGGCATAGGAAACGGCCATGAATGCGAGAATCTGCCCACGGGCCATGTCCACGTACTCAGCCACGTCGAAACCTTGGTTGATGTCGCTGAATCGCTCTGGATGCTGTCCCAGCTCGTCGATACGCTGGAGCACCGCTTCGCAGACGGGGAGCATTTCTGGCAGTCGATCGTTGTCGAGCAGAATGTGAAGTAGTCGTTTGGCAGTGCTGTGATAGGCGCTGACTCCCTTGAAGGACTCTATTGTGCGCATTTCGCCGACGACGATGCGCAGGCGCTCAATGCCTTCGTCACTCTTTCCTGTCCGTGCCATAGCGTATGCCACGAAGCCTTCCATCGAACCCACCTCGTCGGGCATGTCCAGCTCATGTGCAAGCCGAGAAGCTTCGGTGGCATAGTTGATGAGGGCTGCGTAGTTGCCTGAAGTCATTTCGATACTGGTCAGCAGCAGGTAGATACGTTCCAATAAGAGCGAATCTCTTATCTCATCTCTTTTCTCTATTAAGTCAAGGCAGAGCTGTCGGGCCAGCATATAGTTACCCAATCCACCATAATAAGTTACAGCTTTCAGATACTCACCGCGTATCGGTTTGATGTTGCCCACGATGACGGCCGAGTCGATCACCCGGAGTGCCCGCTCGGGCTCGATCCGGTGGATGTTCATGGCCTTTGCCTCAGTATAGATGGTGTCGGCACGGTCGCTGGCGACGGGGGCAACACCATCATGACTTGTGCAGGAAAAGGCCAGCAGCAGGGTTGCGGACAGCAGGGCGAAATACATTTTCTGTTTCATTGGCATGGCAGCAAGGAGCACTTTCTTCTGTCGGCAGCCGGGCACGGCCTTAGCATCTCTTGCGTTTGCAAAGGTAGGGAAAAAAGATGATACTGCAAAAAAAATCCTGCTTTTTTCACATATCACATAGCTACTCCGAAAAAAAATGACGAATTTCGCAAAAACACCTCCCTTCCTCCCTCAATCGCTCAAATCGCCTTTGTATAAAGGGGGGTTCGGAAGGGAGGTGTTCCGAAACACCTCCCTTCGCAAATCGCCCGTCTGCAAAGGCATTTCCAGCGATTGAGGGAGGAGGGGAGGTCTTTTTGCGAAATTCATTGTTTTTGAGTAGGCGTTTCAACAGCAAGGGGGCTGCACCCTTGTCTCAGCGAATTGACATCAAATGAAAGGTGGAAGAACAGCAAGGAGGCTTGCCCCCTTGTCTCAGCGAATTGACATCAAATGAAAGGCTAATTAGACAAGGGGGCAAGCCCCCTTGCTATGGTATCGCGTAATCATGCCGGAGAGGATGTTTGTGCCCAACGGAGGCCTCGCTAGTATGGTTCGCTCGATATTAGCAGCCCCTTCCAACGGCACTAGAAGCTCCTTCCAACGGCACTAGCAGCCCCTTCCAACGGCACTAGAAGCCCTTTCCAACGGCATTAGCGCCCCCTCCCAACTGCTCCAGCAGGCACTGGCAGCCAAGGAGGACGTCCTGCCAGGTGGCTTCGAAATCGCCAGTGTACCAAGGGTCGGCGACCTCGCCCAGGCGTGGTGTGAAGTCCATCAGCAGGCGGATTTTTCCTTCTGGGTCGCCTCCGCTGATGCGCGTCATGTTGCGGATGTTCCACTGGTCCATTCCTATGAGCAGGTCGAAGCGGGCATAGTCGCTGCGCGTCATCTGGCGGGCTGTCTTCCCACTACAGGCGATGCCGTGCTCGGCGAGCTTACGCCTCGCAGGCGGATAGACGCCGTTGCCCAGCTCCTCTGTGGAGGTGGCTGCCGACTCGATGTAGTAGTCGGCTGTGCGCCCTGCCTTGTCGACAAGGTCTTTCATGACAAACTCTGCCATCGGGCTGCGACAGATGTTTCCGTGACAGACAAAGAGGATTCTTTTCATATCAATGATTGATTGGTGTCGTAAGCATTTACCAATATAATAATGTTCGCGCGCGTAAGAGGCGGTAGTCGCCCGTCGGCCACGGAGGAATCGCTCGTCAGCCACCGACATCACCGTCCGTCAGCCATCGACGATTGCAAGAAGGGCTATCAGCGATTGCAAGACACGCCACGAGGGCCGGGACAGCGACAACCGCCAGTTCAGAGCACGCGAAAGGGACACCCTCGCAAGGATGCCCCTTTACTGAGCTTTTTGGTTTATGAAGCCAGTTGGTTCGTGTTAGCCTAGGCTGATGGCCTCTGACGGGCAAACACTAGCGCAAGTGCCGCACTCAGTGCAAGCGTCAGCGTCGATCACGAACTTGTCTGCGCCCTCGGAGATAGCCTCAACGGGGCACTCACTCTGACATGTACCGCAAGAGATACAGTCGTCACCAATTACGTATGCCATAATCTTTCTGTTTTGTTGTTTAATGGTTGTTAATACTCAAATTTTGCGATGCAAAGGTAAGAACTTTTTCGGAATAATCATCATTTTTAGGTAGAATTCTTCTCAATTTATACACTGTCTTAATAGGGGCTCACTCTGGTGGTATGACGCAGCAACGAACTTAAAGTTTAACTGCCGATGCAATAAGGAACAAAAAAACGCGTTAATAATATGTGATGAGAAGAATCTTTGCAGCATTCCTCCTTGCACTGACGGCTCTGACGGCAACGGCACAGCAGCGCAAGGTGCAGAACAAGCCGTACATCGACTTGCGACCACTACACTTTGGCATACAGATCGGCATGAACATGCAGGACCTGGAGCTGCGCAACGTGGGTCCACAGCTCATCGAGCTGCCTGACCAGGAGCCCGTGGAGCAGCTCGTGATGACGGATGTCGACACGTGGAATCCTGGCTTCAGCGTGGGAGTGGTGGCTGACATGAGGCTCTCGCAGCATCTCTCGCTGCGCCTCGTGCCTACGATGCACTTTGGGTCGAAGCACCTCGTCTACCGCAACTTCAACGACCTAAACGATGCTGGCGCTCCCCGCGAGACGACACAGGACATGAAGAACACCTACATCGCCATGCCCATCGACCTGAAGTTTACCGCTGAGCGCTTCAACAACTACCGGCCTTACCTGCTGGCAGGTGTCAGCCCAATGCTCAACCTCTCTGGCAAGGATCAGGACTTCATCCATCTGAAGCGCTTCGACACGATGCTCGAGGTGGGCCTAGGATGCGACTACTACCTGCCCTTCTTCAAGCTCATCCCTGAGCTGAAATTCTGCTTCAGCCTTGCCAACGTCTTCGACAAGAAGCATGCCAGCGAGCTGACAGACGCCAGCAAGCTGCCCTTTGCCAACAGCGGCAATGCTGCCACGAGTAAGATGATTGTACTAACATTCTATTTCGAATAGACCTATGGACAACAACATCGACAACCCCCAAACGCCCCTGGGACGACCACTGGGCATGCCTCCAGGAACTAACGACGAGCCACAGGAGCCTACGTCGCACGTCGTGGGCGACCCCACAGAGCAGTCGACGTCAGCAGCACCTCACTCCTCCCCCACTTCACAGCAAGGCATACCTCTGCAGGAGAAGCCTCAGCAGGGAAGACCTATGCAGGGAAAGCCTCAGCAGGGAAAGCCTCAAGGAAAGAGCAAGCTCCCCACGTGGCTGATTGCCCTCATCGCCTTGCTCATCGTAGGAGCCTTGGCGGGAGGCATCTACTACTTCGTCAGTCAGAAGGATGAACCCACTGCAGTGGTCGACGACGAACAAGACGAGGACGCCAGTGAACAGGACGAGGACGAGGACGAAGCCACTGCCGAGGAGGCTGAAGAGGCTGAAGCACCAGTCGCCAGAGCCTCCACGAGGGAGGAACGCACGACTGCAAGGGAAGAGCGCACGACCGCAAGAGAGGAGCGCACGACTGCAAGAGAAGAGCGCACGACCGCGAGAGAAGAGCGCACCACACGTCCAGCTGCGCCTCAGGACCAACGACTGGTGCTGAAGGGCGATGCTGACGGATATCCACTGACGCTGGCACTTGAGATTGGACAGAACGGACACGTCAGTGGCACCTTTACCGACGAGACGACTGGTGCATCGACAGCCGTCAGCGGGTCGTCGACCACTAACGGCGTGATGCGACTGACAGGCAACAACATAACGCTGCGCATCGTACCTGACGGACACATCTTTACGGGTACACTGGGCAAGGGCGGCTCTCCCAGCAAGGAGCTACACCTGACAGCTCGCTGACCGACCCTAAAAGGAGAAACGGCGTGACGACGACCAACGACTATATCCTACTGGGCATCAGCGCGACGCTCCACCTGCTGGTCGACGGCGTGTGTATGTGCTGTCTCTTCCTGATGGCAACACTTGTGGGCAGCGATGAGCTGATGGGCAGCGTCATCGTCTACAACGTCCTCGCCTTTCTCACCCAACCCCTCACTGGCCTGCTGGCAGACAGCTCGAAGCATCGCCAAAAGCTGTTGCTCACGTCAAACCTGCTGCTACTGGCAGGCGCGGCGACAGCTGTCTTCGCTGTCCTACACATGCAGCTCAGCACCCCTCTGCTCACCACGATTGCCGTGCTGCTAGGCATGGGCAACTCGCTATTCCACGTATGGGGAGGGAAGCAGACAGCCGTCGAGACCCACAACGACATCCGCGCACTGGGCATCTTCGTCTCGACAGGAGCCCTGGGACTGGCGCTGGGCATGCTGTTCTGCTCGTGGTCGCTGCTGTTTGTCTTCCTGCTTGCCATCAGCGTGCTGTCAGGAGTGTACATCAAGATGGAACAGCGTGCAGGAAGCATTTCCACCAACGATGAAAGACTGGCTGAACATGCCACAAACGCCACGCGCGCCACACTCACCTTGAGCCTACCCGTCGTCTGTCTGGCAATTCTGGGGCTGATGGTTTTCGTGGCCTTTCGCTCGTTCCTGGGCGAGGCATTCTCAACAGGCATCACGCGCACCAATAATATCGTACTGCTCATCGCCTTCATCACGACGGCAGGCAAGATGGCAGGCGGATGGATTGCCCGCTGGATGGGCATCGTACCTTCGCTGCTAGCCATCGCCGCTATCGTCGCCGCTGCCTTCCTGACTGCTAAGTGGCTAGGGATGAGCGCCCTCCTGGCAGGGCTCTTCGCCATCAACCTGACAATGCCCATCACGCTCTACCTCGCCAACCGCATCCTGGAGGGGCGCGAGGGTCTTGCCTTTGGGCTCCTGGCTGCTGCACTCATCCCTGGCTATCTGCTTGCCACCATCTAAAACAGAAAGACGACACTATGCTCATCCTGCTTCCGCTCCTACTGACCATCGCCCTCGAGCTGATTGCCCTGCTAATGATGGGCGAGCGGAGCAGACGTGTGCTGCTGGCATCCGTACCTATCAACATCTCGACAAACCTGCCGTTGAACCTCGTCGCTGCCCATGTCGACGACATCACGACGACGGTTGTCGTGGGCGAGGTCGTCGTCGTGGTCGTCGAGGCACTCTGCTACTTCTGGCTGCTGCGCGACTGGCGGAGGGCCTTCGTCTACAGCCTCCTTTGCAACGCCTTCAGCTTCCTGGCAGGGCTGTTGCTGGAGCTGACCTACGTACGATTTGTCGTCTGAGAGAGAGAAAAGTATCGATATGCGATTTATCATTTAACCACAATAAAAAAAAGACATCCTAGCTATGATTCTATTCGACGTCATCTACATCCCACCCACACCTAAAGAGGTGGACACGGTGGTCAGCAATCCCAACGTACAGGACACCATCGTCTTCGTCGACCAAGCCACATCTGCAACCGGAGGCGGGTCGTCGCTGCTCGACTGGGGCTTCCCAGCCTTGATCGCCGCCCTCGCTGCAACGCTGTTCCTGATCTTCAAGTTCAGTCGACAGCAGACGGAGAAGGTGCGCCCTGCATGAACGGGGCTGAGGGCTGTAGGCTATGACTGCTGCATGTCGTGCAGCTTCTTGTAGTAGCCGTCCTTGGCCAACAGCTCATCA
>CAMNHM010000049.1 GCA_946539475.1 uncultured Prevotellaceae bacterium
GATGGCGAACTTACTCCGTCTCGGCAAAAAAAAGAATGAATTCTTTTGTTTTGCGCTCGACTTTTCGTAACTTTGCCATCCGTGATGGCGAACTTACTCCGTCTCGGCAAAAAAAAGAATGAATTCTTTTGTTTTGCGCTCGACTTTTCGTAACTTTGCACTCAGAATATGAAATCGCCTAATAACTACACAAACGAAGAAATGAAAAGAATCGGCATACTACTGACCCTCCTCCTGGGAGTCCTGGCAAGCACAACCGCCACTGCGCAAGACTTCGCTACAGGCCTCGTCCGCCTGAAGAGCAAACGCACGTCGTGGTACCTCTCGACCGACTCAAAGGGTAATGCCACCACTACGGCGAAGAACCTTCAAAAGCTGGGGCAGGTATGGATACTGCAGCCCTACGGCAACGGCTACTACCTGCGTAGTGCCAACACTGGCGAATACCTGCAGGCCGACTACCCCCACCCCGCCGGCGGGAAGACAAAGCTCTACGTCCGCCGCAGTCCCAACGCCACAGGCTCGGCTGCCTTCTACAACGTCAGCTCGGCCAGCAACTTCTCAGGCAGCACGCTGCTCAACACCAATACGAGCCACGCGCTGTTCAACTACTCGATGGACGACGGCTGCGACTGGTACATCGAGGCAGAGACGGCATTCTCTGAGGACGACGTCCGCCAGCAGCTGCAGACCGTCAGTCCCTTTGTAGGCGAGCTCACCGACGGTGCCTACTACCGTCTGCACAGCATCTACGGACGCGTCGTCACCGAGGGCAGCGACCTTTCGACCAAAGAGCCCGATGCCGAGAACTACGGACAGCTGTGGCAGCTGCACCAGGAGCCGAACGGATGGAGCATCCAAGCAGCCATCACTCAGAAGAACATCATCCGACAGACGCAGACCAGCGCCGCCTACCACACTGGAGCCGCGAAGACAGCCTTCACTTTCAAGCCGGACGACGACCCGTGGGACACCAGCTATACCATCAGCTTCGGGTCGGACTGGGGCGGACTGCACGATTCGGAGTCGCAGGGGCACAGCGTAGTCTATTGGGACACGAATGCCGATGCCAGCCGATGGCACCTGGAGAAGGTGGAAGTGTCGGAAGAAGCCCTCGAAGAGGTGCGCAGACAGCTGCTGGGCTTTGACGAGCTGGTGAAGAACAGGGCCACCCTGCAGCAACATCTCGACAATCTCTTCATCGACAAAGGATGCACCACGCTGAAGCCCGACATCCAGTCGCTCAGCGACGAGGCCCTGACGGCAAATGCCGACTTTGCCGCCCTCAACGACGACATGCGGCAGATGGTGCTGAAGGTGAAGAACGACCTCTGGCAGCGATACACCGACACCTCTACGGGCTATCAGGCCGACTACGAGAAGATGTTCCGCATCGCCTCCTACCAGTCGTATAGCAACCACGAGACGATGGCCAACGCCAGCAACTTCACCATGAGCTCGTCGTTCGGACGGCTGTCGAACCCCACAGGCATCGTCGCCAACCCCTACGACATCATCTATGTCTACGTCGACGAGTCGGCCAAGACAGGCAGCACGCTCAACATCGAGGCTGTCAGCACCGATGGCGTGCCCGGCAACCACCCCACGGGCGAGACCCTTGCCATGAAGGCAGGCCTCAACCTGCTCCGCTTCACTGAGCAGAAGATGCTATACGTATTCTATCAGGTGACAGACGCGAAGCGCATGCTGGCCGACTTCCCCGACATCTCCATCCACATCGAGGGCGGACAGCTGCAGGGATACTGGGATGCCACACGAGGCATGACGAATGCCGACTGGCGACTGCTGCAGCAACAGCTGCTCAAGGCGTCGCCCGTGCTCAACCTGAAGACCCGCCACCTGGTGTTCTGCATGGAGGGCAGCCGGGTCAAGGCAGCAGAGCCCAACGAGATGGAGGGACTGATGCGCATCTGGGACCGTATCGTCGAGAACGAGGAGCGATACATGGGCGTGGAAGACTTCGAAGGCCGCTATCGCAACGTCTGGAACGTCTTCAGCGGAGCCAGCTCCTACATGCACTCCACCACCTATGGCACATGGTACGACGAGTCGACGCTGCCCACCATCATGAACTACAAGAAGATGACGCAGCCAGGAAGCATCTGGGGGCCCAGCCACGAGATAGGACACAACCACCAGGCTTCGATCAACGTCATCGGTACGACGGAGAGCTCCAACAACCTCTTCTCCAACATCAACACCTTCGAGCAGGGCATCATCACCAGCCGCCGACAGATACCCGTCGACGTGTTCTGCGAGCTGTCGAAGGGGACGCGATGGCTCGAGCGCAACATCTGGCAGACGACGAGCATGTTCTTCCAGCTATACCTCTACTTCCACGTGCAGAAGCACAACGAGCAGTTCCTGCCCGACCTCTTCCGCACGATGCGCAAGAGCCCCATCAACAAGAGCCTCAACCGCGGTGCCTACGACTACCTGCACCTGGCAAAGAAGATATGCGACGTGGCCCAGGCCGACCTCTCAGAGTTCTTCGAGGCCTACGGCATGTTCATCCCTTGCGCGAAGGTCCACGTCAGCGACTATGCTGAATACGACGTCAACACCTCGCAAGCCGACATCGACGCTGCACGCCGCTATATGCAGAAGTATGAGCGTAAGCTGGGCAACATCATGTTCATCGACGACCATATCATGCCCATGAAGCCGGCCAATCCCGACAACATCTTCGAGGGCGTGCCGGCAACGACGAGCGGGGTGCGGGTGAACAACATGGACCAGCACAACGAGGTGAGCGAGTACAGGTCGCTGCCAGTGGGAGAGTCGGGCGACTACGAGCTCTTCACCCCCGACGCGCCTAATGCCGTCGACGACTACTACACACTCTCTGCCAACGGCAAGACCATCATCTTCCACGGCACGGGCTATGCCGGGCATAAGTTCTACGACGCGCTGGGCAACCTCGTATGGGCCACCAACGCCCGCACCGTCGCCCTGCCTGCCAACGTGCTAAGCATGGGCCTGGACAACCTCAGCATCGTCACTGCCATGTACAACATGACCGACGCGCCATGCCCCTACGGGAAGCCTGACACGGAGGACGTGACAGCCATCCGTTCCGCGGCGGCTCCCAACGTCGTCTACGACCTCACCGGTCGCCGTCTGGCTGCCCCGGTCAAGCCCGGACTGTATATCCTCAACCGTAAGAAAGTACTTATCAAATAAAAACAAACTCATCAACTAACTACAAAGCAACATGAAACGAACACTCATCCTTTCACTGCTGACGGCAGCCACCATTGCAGCCTCAGCTCAAGTCAACGACAGCCAGCGAAACAACAACATTGGCTTCGACAATCTGCCGACGCCGACCGTCGACGGCGAGAAGGTGGTCGACAACACTCCCGACTCTATCGCCAAGGCACTGTCGGCACGTCCTGCACCAGGCTCTACTCGCAAGGGCAACAACCCCGTGCTCTACCTCATCGGCAACTCCACCATGCGCAACGGCACGCAGGGCAACGGCAACAACGGACAATGGGGGTGGGGCTACTACTTCAACAAGTACTTCAACGCCCGCAAGATCTCTGTCGAGAACCAGGCCCTCGGAGGCATGTCGACACGCACGTTCTACACCGACCTCTGGCCTGCCGTCCGCAATGCGCTGAAGCCTGGCGACTGGGTCATCGTGAGCATCGGCCACAACGACGGTGGCGACTATTTCGAGCGCCGTAGGGCACGTGCCGTCATCCCTGGCGTCGACCCCGACACGATGGTCGTCGGCCTCAACCAGCGCACTGGCCGCCAGGACACCGTCTACAGCTATGGTGCCTATCTGCGTATGTATATAAATGATGTACGCGCGCGAGGAGCCAATCCCATCCTGATGTCGCTGACGCCTCGCGATGCCTACGACCAAAAGACGGGACGCATCGTGCGCAAGCCCCAGACGGAGTGGGCTGCATATATTGCAGCCATCGAGGGCGTGCCCTTCGTCGACCTCAACGAGCTGTCGGGCGCAAAGCTCGACTCCTACAGCTCGTGGAAAGAGAAATACCACTTCATGGGCGACCATATCCATACCTCAAAGTTCGGAGCCGAGATGAATGCCCTCTCTGCTGCTGAGGGTATCTGGCAGAGTGCCAACCCAATGCTCAAGCCGCTGCAGGACATGATGCAGAACGTCGAGCCCGACACGTGGAAGGTCGACCGTACAGGTGGCAAGCCAGTGGTATTCTTCACCGGCGACTCAACGGTGAAGAATGCTGACAAGGACGATGACGGCATGTGGGGATGGGCATCGCAGGCACAGACGGTGTTCGACGAGACGAAGATCACCCTCTGCAACGCAGGGCGCGCAGGGCGCTCCACGCGAACCTTCATCCGCGAGGGGCTCTGGGACAAGGTGTACAACTCGCTGCAGCCTGGCGACTTCGTCACCATCCAGTTTGGCCACAACGACATCAGCCCCATCACCGACCGCAAGGCCCGTGGCACCATCGCCAGCACAAAGGACACGCTACACGTCTATCACATGGACGATGGCTCGTACGAGACCGTCTACAGCTTCGGGTGGTATCTGAAGAAGATGATCGACGACGTGCGTGAAAAAGGTGCCACGCCTATCCTCGTGTCGCTCACCCCACGCAACGAGTGGCCCGGCGGCAAGGTGGAGCGTCGCGACGACAGCTACGGCAAGTGGTATCGCGAGGTGGTCGAGCAGACGGGTGTGGAGTTTATCGACATGCACAACATCAGTGCCGACTTCCTCGACAAGAAGTTCGCAGTGAAGAAGCTGCCTGACGACAAGGAAAAGGCAAAGGCAAAGATTGCCGACATCAAGAAGAAGGCTGGCGTCTACTTCAAGCAAGACCACACCCACGCCTCGAAGCTGGGTGCCCAGATGAATGCCCAGTCGATGGCGAAGGGACTTCGCGCCGCTGGCTCGGAGCTGGCTAAATACCTGAAGAAATAAGACAAACGCTACATATCAAGCTCAACTCCACACCTATCGAGAACATCCGTGCTGCCGTGAACACCGCTCACGGCAAGTAAAAACGAAAAAAAGCAGCGCTGCCGTTGGTAGATACGGAAAATTGTTGTACCTTTGCCTCTGAATTATGATCGACAGGGCAACGGTTGACAAGATTATAGACGCTGCGCGGATTGTGGACGTCGTGAGCGAGTTCGTCACGCTGAGGAAGAGCGGGGTGAACTATAAGGGGCTATGTCCCTTCCACGACGACCGCAATCCGTCGTTTATGGTCAGCCCGTCGAAGAACATCTGTCACTGTTTCGTCTGTGGCAAGGGGGGCACCCCTGCCGGCTTCCTGATGGAGCACGAGCAGATGACCTACCCTGAGGCATTACGGTGGCTGGCCAAGAAATACAACATTGAGATTGTTGAGAAAGAGCTCACCGACGAAGAACGGCAGCAGCAGAGCGAGCGTGAGTCGATGTTCATCGTCAACGAATGGGCGAAGGACTTCTTCCACCGCACGCTGAAGGACACGCCCGACGGGATAGCCATCGGCAAGCAGTACTTCCGCAGCAGGGGCATCCGCGACGACATCATCGAGAAGTTCCAGCTGGGCTATGCCCCACAGCGGCGTGACGCACTCTACACAGAGGCCACGGCAAAGGGCTACAAGAAGGAGTTTCTGGTGAAGACAGGCCTCTGCATCGAGAACGAGCGGGGAGCCTACGACCGCTACTCCGGCCGTGCCATCTTCCCTTGGCTGAACGTTTCAGGCAAGGTGGTGGCCTTCGGAGGGCGCGTGCTCGACTCGCGCACGAAGGGCGTGGCCCAGAAATATGTCAACTCTCCCGACTCCGACATCTACCACAAGGAGCGCGAGCTCTATGGCATCTACCAGGCGAAGAAAGCCATCGTCAAGGAAGATCGCGTCTTCATGGTAGAAGGATATACCGACGTCATCGCCATGCACCAGTCAGGTATCGAGAATGTCGTAGCGAACAGTGGCACGGCGCTGTCAGAGCCGCAGATTCACCTGCTTCACCGTTTTACGCAGAACATCACCCTGCTCTATGACGGCGACGAGGCTGGTATCCATGCTGCCATGCGAGGCACGGACATGCTCTTGGCAAACGGCATGAACGTCAAGGTGCTGCTCCTACCCGACGGCGACGACCCCGACTCTTTCGCCCGCAAGCACTCCACGGACGAACTGCGGCGATATATCGAGGAAAACCAGACAGACTTTATCACGTTCAAGACACGACTGACGGTTGAGGGTGTCGACGACCCGGTGAAACGCTCAGCAGCCATTGGCGATATCGTGCAGAGCATCTCCGTCATACCCGACCAGATTCTCCGCTCTACCTACCTCACCGACCTTTCCCGACGCATCGGCATGAAGGAGCAAACGCTTATCGCCGAGCTGAACAAGCGGGTGCGCAAGAATATCGAGGACAAGGCGAAGGAGGCGAGGTACGAGGTACGAGGTACGAGGTACGAGGATAGCCAGGAGTCGAGGTACGAGGATAGTCAGAATTCGAGGTACCTCGCACCTCGAGAAAACAACGCACCTCGAGAAAACAGCGCACCTCGAGAAAACAACGCACCTCGGGAAGTTCCCCACCTCCACACACCACAAGAACAAGCCTCGCAAGTAGAGAGACTACTGATGCGCGAGATTGTGCGGCACGGCGAGGAGATTATCTTCGAGAACGTGGCTACCGAAGATGGTGGGAGCATCAGCCTCTCCGTAGCCCAATACATAGACTTCGACCTGTCACAAGACGGCCTGCAATTCTCACAGCCGTTATATCGGCAGATGCTGGCCGAAGCTGTTGCCCACCAGGGCGATGCTGGCTTCAAGGCTGAGACATACTTCTGCAGCCATCCCGACCTGCAGGTGAGCCAGCTGGCTACAAGCCTGGCCATCGACCGTCACCAACTGGGAGGGCGCTTCCTAGTGGAGCCTCGCGAGGGAAGCCTGCGACAGCGTGTCCTCCACCTTGTGATGGACTTCCGCCTTTTCCTCATCGAACAACAGATGAAGAGCATCCAACGACAACTGCAGCAGGCCTCCGGCGATATGGAGAAGACGATGCAGCTATTGAAAAAACATTCCGAAACCAAAGAGATTCGCGACGAGCTGGCAAAGAAGCTCGGAAGCGACTATGCCCCCTAAGAGTATGTACTATATTCAGAAGAGAATAGAGATTTCTGCCAGCCACAGGCTGACAGTCGATTACGAAAGCAAGTGCACACAGCTGCACGGTCACAACTGGGTGATCACCATCTTCTGCCGCAGCCGCGAGCTGGACAGGAACGGTATGGTGGTAGACTTTACCGAGGTGAAGCGTAAAATCAAACGCCAGCTCGACCACCAGAACCTGAACGACGTGCTGCCCTTCAACCCTACGGCAGAGAACATCGCCCGGTGGTGTGTCGACCAGATTCCGCAATGCTATAAGTGCACCGTGCAAGAGAGTGAAGGCAACATCGCATGCTATGAGGAGGATTAACAATATCTTCTATACGCTGCAAGGCGAGGGTCACAACACCGGACGTGCTGCGGCCTTCATACGCTTTGCTGGCTGCAACCTGCGCTGCTCCTTCTGCGACACGGAGTTCGACTCCTATCAGGAGATGACCGACACCCAGATCCTCGATGCCATCAGCCCCTTCCCCACCCGCTTCGTCGTGCTCACCGGCGGTGAGCCCACGCTGCAGGTGGACGAAGCGTTCGTCGACCTGCTCCACCAGCACGGCTACGAAGTGGCAATGGAAAGTAACGGCACCCGCCCCGCCCCACAGAACCTCGACTGGCTGACTGTCTCGCCAAAGAATTGGTGGTTGGCGGATGGCAAAGGGTGGATGGAGAATTGCGCGCATGCAAACGAGATAAAGATCGTGGCCGATGAGGCCGTCCTAAGCGGCAGCAAACTATCATCTCTCCGCTCGAGCTTGCTCGCTTCGCTAGCGAAGAACTCTCAACCCTCATCTCCCCTTCTCTATCTTCAACCCTGCGACACTGGCGACTCCCAACGCAATGCCGCCATCATCAGCCAATGTGTCGACTTTATCAAGCACCACCCAGAGTGGCGGCTTTCCCTACAAACCCACAAGCTCATCGGCATCGAATAACTCCTAATTCCTAATTCCTAACTCCTAATTCCTAACTCCCAACTCAGATGAGCATCCTAGGCATACTATACTGGCTATCGAGAGTCGTCGCCATTGGCGCGATCATCCATGTCGTGCTCGACAACCGACAGCCAGCCAAGACGATGGCCTGGGCAATGGTCATCTACTTCCTGCCACTCTTTGGCGTGATAGCCTATCTCTTCTTCGGAGTGAACTACCGGAAGGAGCGCCTCATCAGCCGACGATCGCTCGACATGCTGACAAAGCGCTCGATGCTGGAGTTTGTCGAACAGCGACAGATGAACATGCCGGAGTACTACCAGCCCACCATCGAGCTCTTCTCACGACAGAGTTCCTCACTGCCGTTCATCAACAGCAAGACCGACATCATGACCAGCGGTTACGAGTTCTTCCCTGCCCTCCTACGCGACATTGCCCAGGCCAAGAGTCATATACATATCGACATGTATATCTTTGAGGCCGATGCGCTGGGGATGCTCATCGCCGATGCCCTCATCGACAGGGCTCGCCAAGGTGTAGAGGTGCGCATCGCCTACGACGACGTGGGCTGCTGGAGGGTGAAGAGCCAGTTCTTCGAGCGTATGCGCAAGGAGGGTATCGACGCCGAGCCTTTCATGCCCGTCCACTTCCCGCAGTTCACCAGCAAGGCCAACTATCGCAACCACCGCAAGATTGTGGTCATCGACGGACACATCGGATACATCGGCGGCATGAACATCGCCCTGCGATATGTCAAGGGAGTGGGAAGTGGAAAGAGGAAAGTGGAGAGTGGAAAGAGGAAAGAGGAGAGAAAGGTATGGCGCGACACGATGGTGCGCATCGAGGGGGGAGGTGTCATCGGACTACAGCGTGCCTTCCTCATCGACTGGTATTTCGTCGACCGCACATTGCTCTCCGACCGCAAATACTATACGAAGCCCGAGGACGAAGGCGTACTGATGCAAACGGTGACCAGCGGGCCGGTGGCCGCATATCCGGAAATCATGCAGGGCTACCTGCACATCATCCTTGCTGCCCGCAGATATGTCTATATCGAGACACCCTACTTCCTGCCCACCGACGCTATCTTCCTCGCTCTGAAGACTGCTGCTGCCTCGGGAGTAGACGTGCGCGTGCTGGTGCCTCGCCGCAGCGATGCCCATTTCGTGGAATGGGCCAGCCGCAGTTACCTACGCGAAGCCGTCGAGGCAGGCATACAGGTAAGCCTCTACGAGCCGGGATTCCTCCACTCGAAGCTCATGGTCAGCGACGACCAGATAGCCACCTGCGGCTCCACGAACTGCGACTTCCGCTCGTTCGAGAACAACTTCGAGGGCAACGCCTTCTTCTACGACACCGACTTCGCCCAGAGGATGCGCGAGATATTCCTCACCGACGAGCAGCAGTCGACCCCGCTCAGCACGCTGACTCACCGCATGCAGCCCAACCTCCCGCAGCGCATGTGGGACTCCATCACCCGTCTGCTCTCGCCGCTGCTGTAGTGCGAAGCTACAACAAGATTTTCCTCTGCACGAAAGAGTCGTCGTCAAGCCATAGGCACATAGCCGCTTTCATCGACGATGGCCTGTCCTCCCTCGGTGGTCAGAAACTCGAAGATTCGGTAGGCAATGGACGACCGGTCGATATCAGAACGCACAGCCGTATAAACGTTCGACGTGTAGGGATAGCTGCCGTTTTTGATGTTCTCCTTGGTCATTGCCACACCGTTCACCACGATGGCCTTGGTGCTGCCGCTGCCCACCATCACCTTATAATAATAGAAAGGAGTGAAAGCGATGCCCGCCGTGTCCTGTTCTATTTGGTAATAAGGAGTCATCATGGTCCTGCCGATTTGCATCTCAGGAAAGTCCCTGATAGTCAATCCGTTCATCACCATCGTCTCGAACTTCTCCTGACTGCCGGAGTTCCTGTCTCGCACATGTAAGGTGTGTTGAGGGCGATGATTCTTTCCGAGTCTTTTTCACTTCCACCAATCGTCTGATTTGAAGTACGTCTTCTTGCCGTTTACCATTTCCTTCAGGCGTTTCCAATTCATAGGAAGGTATTCGTCATCGTCCCAAATGTTGATGAGAATGTAGAACCCGTTCTCGTCCATGATGGCATCGATGGTCATCGACTTGCGAGGCTCGTCAATTTCATACATATTCCTGCATGATTCTCCCCTGAACATCCTTGCGGGATTCAGAGGTGGGAAGTATTCGTCGGAATAGATGGTGTAGGCTTCCCTCGGATGGTCTGCAATATACTGGCGCACACATTCCATCACCTGATGGAGCTTCAACTTGGCCTTTTCCTCAGAGGTGAACTTATAGACAGTCAGACGGTTGTCACCTTGACGGCGCACGCTTTGATCTGCCCTCATAAAGCCTTCAATAAAAGGAGTGCTATTGTCAACGGTATAGACATCGAAGGTGCTGTCGTGCACGCAATGAATCTCATGTCGCTTAATGGATTTGTCTTTGAACAATGGTTGTATGATCTTGTGGAGGGCATCGACATTAAAGTCTTTGATGGCATAGAGAGTTGTATCGACAATTGTGTTGACCCTGAGTTCCCCAACGCCGATGCGAGCCATACGCCATTTAAGTCCACGATCTGAGTCTGTATAACGGAAATAGACCATTTCGGGTATCTTGCCTGTACCATAGCTATCATTTTCCGGATACTCAAATTTCCTTGGTATCGGTTCGTTTTCGTAGGGCTTCAGAGCAATGGTGGTGATAATTGTGTCGTGCCCGTTCTGATGATACTCGTAGCTGTAGCTCTCGGCGGCATCTTCAGTCAGTTCGCTCAGCGTTCTGCGGATTACATGAAAAGCTTCGCGGTAAGAGCGCCATTCTGCACGTACGGCGCTGTCTTCCTTTGCATCGAGCAGCCTGCCCATGAAGTCCTTGATGGGGGCAGGCCCGTCGTCATGAAGTCCAAAGTTGAAGTCGTAACGCTTGCGGAGCCCCTCCTGGTTCTTATTGCTGAGGGTATAGTATTTCACTAAGCCCTTGGCCTTCAGATAGGCATAGAGGCTCTCCAACTTGGGGTTTTCCTGAGCTATGCAAACCAGTTGCACGGCTGCTAATATGGTTAAAGAAATAATGCGTTTCATATCTGTTTTCAGTTGTTGTTTATTGGTCGTTTTCTTCATACATGCTTATCAGTCGTTCGCCGCGCATGCGTATCTGGCGAATCTCTTCTTCAGTATCGATTTCTTCCATCTGCGGCACATCTTTGTTGAGACTTGCCAGCAGCAGCTCCATCCGCGTTTCCTCACTCATCTGGACGGGCTCTTCCTGCGGCTCGGGTTGTTCCGCTCTGCTGACCTTCCTGCGAGGTTTCTGAGCCTTTGGCTGCTTCGGCGTCTCAACCTTGACGGTGGCGGGTTCGTGTGTCGTTTCAGCCTGCTTGGCCGCTGGGGCTTTCGGCGTTTCAACCTTTGCCACGGGCTGTTCACCGTCAGTCGCCGATTTGGGCGGCATGAGCAGCATCATCATAAATCCCACTACGCAGGCGGCAGCCAGCCAGGGCCATAGCCTCACCGTTCGACGAGGACTCACTTCCTCGCGCGCCTTCTGCATGACCTCCTGCTTCAGCGTCTCCGACGCCTTGAACTCACATTGCGGTTTGAGCAGTTGCTCAATGTCTTCAAACTCGTTCATATCTTGTGTCTCCTTTCTTGTTGATTCGTTGTTGAATGTGGATGATGGCATAGCGGTAGCGCGACTTCGCCGTTGCCTCGGGTATGCCTTGCAGTTCGGCTATCTGCTTGAACGTCAGGTCGTCGTAGCATTTCAGCCTGACGATTTCCGACTGTTCCGGCGGCAGCGTGTCGAGCAGTCGGCTCACTCTCAGGTACTCCTCGTGAATCTGGCTGTCTGCCTCCCCTACGCTCACCTGCCCAGCCTTGTCGAGCGTTACCACCTGCATCGGTTTCCGGCGGAAGTAGTCGGTGCAGGCATTGCTGATGGCGCGGATGACGTACTGCTCAACGTTGCCGATGCCCGTCTGCTCCCTCAGCCGGCGGAACACGCTCAGCAGCGCATCCTGCACCACGTCCTCGGCGTCCTCTCTGATGCCGATGCGCATGTAGGCAAAGCGGAACAGCCAGTCTTGTCGCTCTACGACAATCCTTTCCAACTCTGTCAGTATCTGTTCCGCTTCTTTGTACATCGTTCTCAGATTATTGTCTCTATTAATATAAACGTAAAAATGGCGAAAAAGATTTAACGAATCGCCACTTTTTTTCTAAACACTCCCCAAAACGTATTCGAACCCTGTGAGCTGCAACACAACCACAGTGAATAATCTTGACAAATGCCCTCTCATATTTTAAAAATTCTGAGCCAAAAGATTGTTGGTCGAAAATGAACGAGTTTCGAGCAAGTTCATAAACTACTGACAATAAAACAGTTATAAACAGGTGGCGTTTTGGGCTTTTCAGGGTGGCACCCTGAGGCAACTGAAGTGGCACTTTTGGTCACGAAGGATGGCACTCTTGGTCACGAAGGTTGGCACTCTTGCTGAGGAAAGAAGCGGAGGAAGCACACCAAGATCGCGTTCCGAGTAGTTCAAAAGTGCTTTCGGGCGACATAAAGGTCGGTGTTCGGCCTTTGGCCGGATGATTTTGGGGGTTGAAGAGTGGGCGGAGACGTTGTTTCTCCGCTCTGTTTTTTCTAGAAGGGTCAGCCCAGAGAGGGCTTATTTCGACCAATTTTCTTGACAATATCGGCAATATTCTCTAAAGCTCCAATTCTTGTAAAAAAACACCTACTGGGTAAGTCGAAGATCCTTACCGAGAAACTCGGACTTACCTACCGAGTAGAGAGAGCCCCCTTGATTGCCCATAAGCGACAAGTGAATACTGCTAGAAGTCATTGTCATGCTATGGCCCATTAAGCTGCTTCGTAAAAGATTTGGGCAACCCTGTCAATATGGTCGCCAATGGGCGTGCCTTTCTCTTTCTGATAGTCGAGCAAGTCTATCGAATATAACAATTCCAAATCATCAATCTCGCATTGTATTGCCAGCAACTGGTTATAGTCGATGCCCTGACCAACGACTGCAAGGTCGATATCAGAGCCTGCACGGTAATTGCCTTTCGACCTAGAGCCGAATATCAGAACCTTCTCGATGTTCGCATGACGGCGGAAGACATCCTGCAGTTCCCTGATGACTGTATCGCTGAGTCCAAACTTCATTTTTGCTGATAATCCTCGTTCTGGGATAGCAATGCCAACTGTTCACCCAACTTCTTTAACAAAGGAGCGTAATCGCTGTAGTAACGATCGTTTCTTCTCCTTATTCATAAAATGTTTCGCAAACTTGTGCCGTTTTCGTGTAAAAAATGATATTCTTACCGAAACAGCGAGAAATTCACGCTGCCATACTGGCGATGCTCCACGAAATGGGGATGCTGCGAGAAATCGTTGTCCTTGCCGTGCTCGAAGACGAAGATGCCCTCAGGCTTCAGCAGGCTATGCCCGAAGATGAGGTCGGGAATGGTGGGCAGCTCCTTCAGGGCATAGGGCGGATCGGCAAAGATGAAATCGAACTGCTGATGGCAGGAGTTGATGTAGCGGAAGGCGTCTGTCTTCAACGGGACACAGGCATTGGTATCCAGTTTCTTCAGACAGTCGCAGATAAAACGGTGATGGTCGCGGTCCATCTCTATGCTGACCACCTGGCTGCAGCCTCTCGACAAGAGCTCAAGTGTGATGCTGCCCGTGCCCGAGAAGAGGTCGAGGGCAGTAGCGTCCTCAAAGTCGATGTATCCCATCAGCACATTGAAGATGTTCTCCTTGGCAAAGTCCGTCGTGGGCCTCGCCTTGAACGTGCGCGGGATATCGAAGTGCCGCCCCTTATATCGTCCAGTAATAATCCTCATTCAGAAAAAGCTCCAAATAGACATCTCTCCGCTCGAGCTTGCTCGCTTCGCTAGCGAAGAACTCTCATCTCTCAACACTCAACTCTCAACTCTAAACTCTAAACTCTCAACTCTCAACTCTCAACTCTCAACTCTCAACTAACCTCACCTCCCCTTCACCGCAAGCGTCATCAGGTCGTAGGGCATACCCTTGACCTCCGTGGCAGGATGAGCATTGAAGTCGGCGGAAGGATTGATCACCAGCACCTTCTTCACGAAGCGCTTCAATTCCTGCAGCACGTCAGCCTCGTCGGGGATGTCGCCTACGAGATGCAGCTCGTCGGCCTCCGGATCCAAGCCCTGCTGCTTCCACACATAGCTGATGAAGAAGACGGCGTCCTTGCTGCGAGCGGCATCGAACGTATTAAAGAAGCGGAAACGGTTCTTCTGAAAGGAGAACAGCTCCAGGCGCTTCTCATGGAAATATCCATATAGCTTACGGTTCGAGCCCGTGAAGCTGCGCTGGTGCAGATGCCGCCATACGGGCTGCTGAATAATCATCAGGCGCACGTCGCGAAAGTGATCATCGAGCACCAGCTTCAGGTCTTTGTTCACTGAGAACACGGCCACCGTATTCAGCTCGGGCAACACGTTGTAGGTCACTACATCCTGCTCCTCACGAGGAAAGGTATAGCGATGCAGCTGCTCCATCGATGCCTCGTCGAACATCTCCACAGGCGTCAGCAGCACGTCGGCATCGATCATCACACGCACCCTCGGAGGCAACTGCAGCAACAGGTCGCTACTCTTGAAAGCCTCGCGTAGGTTGGCTGCCATCGACACTCCGCTCTTCACCACATAAGGCTCGAAAACCACCTCGTCGCTATCGTCGTTACTGACGAGTATCGACATGGTGCTGCGGCCAATGCGTATCGTTAGGCGTTCCTTCGATTTACTTCTCTCTGCCATCTCTCAGCTCTTGACGTTTATCTTCAGCTTGCTGTGCGCCGACGACACTCCTGATGCAAATAGCCGCCAAAGCAGCCACCAGCACCACCAGAATGACGTTTGTCAACAGTTCACTTCGTTTCATTTTGCTTGCAAAGGTAATGAAAAGTTAGGAGTTAGGGCTTAGGAGGGAGGAGTTAGTTGGCGCTACTTAACATTTTTTGGGGATTCGCGAAGAAAAAACTCCCTGCTCCTCGTCCCTAACTCCTAACTTTTCATTACCTTTGCATTATGATAACCGACGAACTGACCTACCGGATACGCCAAAGCTTCGGCTTCGAGCCCACCAGCGAGCAGCAACGGGCCATCGATGTCTTTGCAGGCTTCCTCACCGACCACGATCCGCAGACGGCAATGATACTTCGCGGGTCGGCTGGCACCGGCAAGACGACGCTGGCAGCTGCCATTGTGCGCGCGCTGCTCTCGCTGAAGCAGAAGCTGGTGCTGCTGGCGCCCACAGGACGCGCAGCGAAGGTGTTCGCACTCCATGCGGGCATGCCGGCCTACACCATCCACAGGCGCATCTACCGCCAGCAGACGGCGGGGCTGCTGCCCTCGCTCAGTGCCTCAGAGGGTTCCTCACAGGCATCGTTCAACCTGAACAACAACCTCCACCACGACACGCTGTTCATCGTCGACGAGGCATCAATGATTTCCACGTCGACCCTCGACGGCACCTTCGGATCGGGATGCCTGCTCGACGACCTCATCAGCTATGTCTATCAAGGCCAGAACTGTCGGCTGCTGCTCATCGGCGACCGCGCCCAGCTGCCCCCCGTGGGCGAGGAAGAGGCACCAGCCCTGATGCCTGGCGTGGTGGGAGCCTACGGCCTCAGCGTCTACGAGGCCGACCTCAACGAGGTGCTCCGCCAGAGCCAGCAGTCGGGCATCCTCTACAATGCCACCATCGTACGGCAGATGATCACCCACGACGAGATGACACAGCTGCCCAAGATCCGCTTCCGGGGCTTCCCCGACATCATCAGCATGCCAGGAGATGAGCTCATCGACGCGCTGGCGACGAGCTATCGCCAGGTGGGCGAGGACGAGACGATGGTCGTCACACGCTCGAACAAGCGCGCCAACATCTACAACCTGGGCATCCGCAACACCGTCCTCGACCGCGAGGAGGAGCTATGCCGTGGCGACAAGCTGATGATCGTGAAGAACAACTATGCATGGCTGAAGCCTGAGGCAGAAGGGGCGAAGGACAGCGCAAAAGCGGATGGCGCCGATGCCACGCCCATCGACTTCCTGGCCAACGGCGACCACTGCATCGTGCGCCGCGTGCGCAACTTCCGCGAGCTCTATGGCTTCCGCTTCGCCGACATCACCATACAGCTGCCTGACTACGACGACTACGAGCTCACGGCCACGGCCATCCTCGACACCCTGCAGTCGGAAGCGCCAGCACTCACGCGGGAGCAGCAGGGGCAACTTTATAATAAGGTGTTGGACGACTATGCCGACCTATCGCTGAAGGGCGAGCGCATCAAGGCCATGAAGGCCGACCCCTACTACAACGCCCTGCAGATCAAGTACGGCTATGCCGTCACCTGCCACAAGGCACAAGGCGGGCAATGGGCCCATGTATACATCGATCAGGGCTACATGACCGACGACATGCTCACCCCCGACTACATCCACTGGCTCTATACCGCCCTCACGCGCGCCACAGAGAAGGTGTTCCTCGTCAACTGGCCCGCCACACAGACGGCCTCAGAAGGATAACCAGTACGGACTGTCAAGGACGTTTAGAACAAATACACATACTCATCAAACATGCTGTTATACGAAGAACTATCCAACAAGATTATCAGAGCGTTCTTTAATGTGGTGGACTATCTTGGCAAAGGACTCGCAGAGAAGGTCTATGAAAACGCGCTTTGCATAGAGTTCGACGAGATGGGCTTACAATACGAACGACAAAAGCCTCTAACTGTAGAATACAAAGGACACATCATCGGCAATTACGTGGCTGACATCATCGTAGAAGAGAAAATCGTCCTAGAGCTGAAAGCTGTTACGGCCATCACGGACGAACACATCGCGCAGGCGCTGAATTATGTCAACCTGACGCATAGCAAGGTAGGCTATATCCTCAACTTCTCTCAGCAGGAGGGCCGTGGCTTCAAGCGTCTCTTAGGCCAAGCCGCCAGATAGTCCTAGCCACGGACTGGCTGTGCGGGACATAATTGCCACGGACTTGCACGGACTGTTACGGACAGGGCTGGGTGAGGCATCGGCAAAAGATCATTGCCACGGACTTGCACGGACTGTTACGGATACAGCCAAGAAAAAGAAAAGTCCGTGTCTGTCCGTGAAAGTCCGAGGCAAAGAAAAGATAGTCCGTGGCCAAGAAAGAAAAGTCCGTGTCTGTCCGTGAAAGTCCGAGGCAAAGAAAAGATAGTCCGTGGCCAAGAAAGAAAAGTCCGTGTCTGTCCGTGAAAGTCCGAGGCAAAGAAAAGAAAGTCCGTGGCAAAAAGAAAAAGAAAAGTCCGTATCTGTCCGCGAAAGTCCGTGGCAAAGAGAAGATAGTCCGAGGCCAAGAAAGAAAAGTCCGTATCTGTCCGCGAAAGTCCGTGGCAAAGAGAAGATAGTCCGA
>CAMNHM010000050.1 GCA_946539475.1 uncultured Prevotellaceae bacterium
TGCTGCGCACGAAGCTGGGCGTGCACAACTCGTTTGAGTCGCCCGACTCGGTGAACCAGCTCGACTGGACTGGCAAGGAGCGCTATCCGCAGGTGTTCGACTACTATCGCCGGCTGATAGCCCTCCGGCGCCATCATCCCGCCTTCCGACTGGGGAAGGCCGACCTCGTGCGACAGCATCTGGAGTTCCTGCCCGGGCAGGAGTGCCTGGTGGCCTTCCGGCTGAAGGATCATGCCGGCGGCGACGAGTGGGGCGACATTATCGTCGTGCTGAATGCCAACAGGAAGGCGATGAAGGTCGACGTGCCCGAGGGCAGCTATACCGTGGTCTGCCGAGAGGGGAAGATCGACGAGCAGGGGCTGGGCACGGTGAGCGGACGGACGGTCAGCGTGGCACCGCAGTCGGCACTGATCATGTACAAGCAATAAGGATACACAAACAACACACAACTACTTATGAAGAAAAGAACCATTCTAGCATTGATTGCCTGTCAGCTGACACTATTGCCGCTGGCAGCACAGAACACGCCCGCCAGTCAGATGGAGAAGCTCGACCGCGGCGTAGTAGCCCTTCCCACAGCCAGCGGGAGAGGCAATTTCGTAGGCTGGCGCATGCTCGGCACCGACGATGAGGACCGCGTGACGTTCGACGTCGTGCGCGACGGCGTCACCATCGCCAAGGATCAGTACACCACCTGCTATCAGGACCTGAACGGTGCAAAGGATGCCACCTACCAGGTGGTGACGAAGGTCAATGGCGAGGTGGTGGAGACGTCGCCGGAGGTGAAAGCCTGGGAACAGGTGTACAACCCCATCACGCTCGACCGTCCTGCCAAAGGGGCTGAAGGAGGCACCTATTCGCCCAACGACATGTCGGTGGGTGATGTCGACGGCGACGGTGTGTATGAGCTGTTCGTCAAGTGGGATCCCTCCACATCGAAGGATAATTCGCAGAGTGGCATCACCGACAACGTGTTCATCGACTGCTACAAACTGGACGGCACCAAGCTCTGGCGCATCGACCTGGGCCGCAACATCCGTGCGGGAGCTCACTATACGCAGTTCATAGTCTACGATTTCGACGGCGACGGACGGGCAGAGATGATGTGCAAGACGGGCCCTGGCTCCCTCGACGGCAAGGGTGAATACGTGAATAAGGCCGCTACCGACGAGACCATCAAAGCTGTCAACGGAAATGCCCTCTATCGCACTGACGCCGGCCGCATCATCGGCGGTCAGGAGTGGCTCACGGTGTTCAAGGGCGAGACGGGCGAAGCGGTGCATACCGTGTTCTACAATCCCAACCGCAACATGACCTACGGCGGAGCAGCCGACGGATCGGTGAACTGGGGCGTGGGCGGCAAGAACGACACGGGCTCCTACGGCAACCGTGGTGAGCGCTTCCTGGCTGCCGTGGCATACCTGGGAGGCCCCGACGAGCGCCCCAGCGGCATCTTCTGCAGAGGATACTACGACTACGCCTTCATCTGGGCCGTCGACTTCGACGGGAAGGAGCTCCGCCAGCGCTGGCTCAGCCAGCATAAGTCGGGCACCAGCTATACGCTCTATACCTACAAGGAGGACGGCACACGCACCAGCAAGGCCTATACCGGCTGCAAGCCGACGAGCGGCAGCGGTAGTGGCACGATGTATCAGAACGGCAACCACAACATGTCGGTGGCCGACGTCGACGGCGACGGCTGCGACGAGATCATCTGGGGATCGGCAGCCCTCGACAACGACGGCCGCCTGCTCTACGGCACAGGGTTCGGACACGGCGATGCCATCCACCTGGCTGACCACAATCCTGACCGACCCGGGCTGGAGGTGTTCCAGATTCACGAGGGAGGCAAGTTCGGCTGGGACCTGCACGACGCGCTGACGGGTGAGATACTCTACAGTGCTACCGGTGGCGGAGATAACGGGCGCGGAATGGCGGCCCAGCTCGATGCCAGCCATCGCGGTTCCTACTTCAGCTCAGCCAACGACCGTCAGCAGCGCAGCGCCGTCACGGGCAACGTGGCCTCGACGGGCTCGACATCGATGAACTTCCGCATCTACTGGGACGGCGACCTGCAGGACGAGCTGCTCGACGGCAGCCAGATTGACAAGTGGAATGGCAGCGGCACCAGCCGCCTGTACATCAACGGCAAGAACCCCTACGACTACAACTCGTCGCAGACCTGCAACTCGACGAAGAAGACACCCTGCCTGCAGGCAGATATCATGGGCGACTGGCGCGAGGAGCTTATCCTCTGGTCGGGTGCCGACAATGCCACGATCAACATCTTCACCACGAATACACTGTCGAACTACCGCATGCCGACGCTGATGCACGACCATACGTATCGCATGGGCATCTGCTGGCAGAACGTAGCCTACAACCAGCCGCCGCACCTGGGCTACTACCTGCCCGACGCGATGATGCCGCGACTGTTGGCGGAGACGAAGGAAGTGACGGGAGGCGTAGGCCAGAAGATGACGTTCGAGAGTAAGTATCGGTATGCCACGGCTGCCACTCACCTGGCCTGCTACCTGCCCGACGGCACACGTACCTATTCCGACCCTGAAGGCTTCGTCAGAGAGAAGGATGCCGACGGACGTACGATCAGCATCAAGGGCACGCCACTCATGGAGGGTGACTATCGCTTCGTACTCCGTCTGGCCGGACTGAACAAGGAGGTGGTGAACGATACGATCGTCTTCCACGCCGTCGACCTCACGGGCATCAGCGATGTGGAGCGCACTTCGCGTCCATCGGTCGTCTACGACCTGCAGGGCCGACCCCTGAAGGGCCTGCCGCAGCATGGCGTATACATAGAAGACAATAGGAAGGTTGTCAACCGTTAATCCCAAATCGGTCGTTTGACTGCATTTAGATTAAAGTAAGTAGCAGAAGAGTGTGCTTTTTCGCATCAATCTTCTGCTACTTTTCATACCACACGCCGAGACTCTGAGATGCAAAGTGGGCTTCTCGCGGTACCAAAACAAGTTGTTTTGGTCTTCAAAGAAGCCTACTTTGATCACCAAAGTGGCCGACTTTGCTAACCAAAACAACTTGTTTTGGTGTCGCGGGTAGCCTTCTATGCAGACCAAGGACCCAAGGGAGCATCATGCAAGTACTTGTCAGACGTGTACGAAGAGACGTATTTAGGCAGATTCCCCTAGTGGCTTAACAAGCGATTTGGGTTAATACGAGGTGCGAGGTATGTGGTACGAGGTTACCTTGCTGCCAGATTCCTCAACCGCAGAGTATTCTCGTACCTCGTACCTCGAAAAAACGTATCTCTTACCGACTATGCATCAACAGGCCGTCGCTGGATATTCCTGCGGCGGTCATTGCTATGCGCGTCTCCTTGCTGTTGTTGAAGAAGGAAGCCGTGAAGCGGCCGTCGGCGTCGCAGCGGGCATTGGGATTCCAGTAGAGTGTGCGGCGATAGTCCTTTGGCTCAGAGGGCTGACGGTCGCCGTAGTTGGGGTTGTAGAATTGCTCGGCCATGTTGATACCGCGGAAGAGGATATGGCGGTCGCGGAACGTCGGCTGCACGCCGTTGTCGGGGATGAGGGCAAGGTCGACGGTGGCGTCGGGGGCATAGTGGCTGTAGACCATCAGCGAGTCCTCAGTGCGTGGCTCATAGTCGGTGAAGACACGCACGTCCTGCAGGCGCTTCAGCTTCAGCTGGCTGTAGACGTACTGCGACGTACGGTTGGCGCGGAACAGCCCTGCCTCTTCGGCCTCACTGCCGTCGCCGACCAGCGGCGAGTAGTTGCGATAGTAGGTGGCTCCCTCGAGGCGTCCGTCGACGTTAAAGCTGACGGGGCGGTTCATGTTGCCGAAGAGATAGCGGCACACCTGTACGGGGAACTGTCGCATGTCGAGCTTTCCGAACGACAGGCCGCGGTCGGTGATGTCGTTGTAGAGGTCGTAGGCATCGATGACGAAGGCCGGCTTGTTCCAGTCGACGGCACGCTTTCCACGACGGTGCCCCTGCACGTTGACATTCTGCAGCATGTAGACGTCGTTCTCCATCGACCAGTCGGAGATGGTGTCGATGAGCATCTCAGCCAGGTCGATGTCGGGCTGGTGCTTCTCGTAGTAGGTGTAGTCGTGGGTGAACATCGGGTAGAAGAGGTCGCGCTTGATGTAGAAGTCGGGGAAGGCATCCTCGTCGAGAATCTTCGCGTCGGAGCGGGAGAGCATGTTCTTCTTGATGGAGTCCTGCACCTTGTAGGCTTTCATGTTGAGGTAGGCCATCCCGTAGAAGGGTGGTATCTCGAAGACGAAGCGTCCGCCCTGCGTCTTCTGTACGGAGCCCGCATGCTCACCGTCGACCGAGAGCTCTGCCTCGACGAGCACCTCGTGCTTGAGGTTGCCGTGATTCACACCCAGGTGGTCGTTGGCATTGCCTAGCGAGACGTAGTCGATGTCGTTGGCATAGGGGTTGAGGTCGTCGAAGCCGCTGGTGGCGCTGATTGTCTCGATGCCGTCGCCGGTTTCTTCTTCTGCCCACGGGTCGACATACTCCTCATCGTCGTTGGTCTTACGGGCGCGCATGCCGACACCATCCTGCCAGGCACTGACCTCGTCGGGCTCCACGGGCGTGAGGTTGAGCATCTTGTAGACGGCACCCTCGATGGTGAGCGTCTTCTCGGGCTGGTAGCGCATCTCGCGCTCGCCCTCCGAGAGCTCTTCCCATTTATACTTGCGCCATCCCTGCACCATCATCAGCAGGTCGAGGTGTCGGCGGTGCTCAGCATCGTCGGCTTCGAAGTAGTGGGCGGGGTAGGCGATGAATCCACGCAGCTCGCTGGAGAGCAGCAGGTCGGTCATTAGGTTGCCGTTGTCGTAGGTCGGCTCGTCGGTATAGCTGTCGCGGATGGAGATGGAGAAGTTGGTAGGCTCGCTGACGCCGGAGAGCTGGATGGGCACCTCGATGTGCTCGTAGGGCGCATAGGTCTTGTCCTTTTGTAGGTCGGCGGTGATGAGTGCCTGGTCGTGCTCGTGGTTGTTAACGAAGACGAGGCGGTCGGCAATGATTTGTCCGTCGCTGTCGAAGAGGGTGATGTCGGCCACTCCTGAGGGCAGTTGCCCGAGCGGCAGGTCGATGGTGACGGAGGAACTTGAGAGGCTGACGCGCTCGAAGTGCTTCAGCGATCCGCGACAGAGGATGCTGACGGCGTACTCTTTGTCCTGTGGCAGCTGGCGTGAGGTGATGGTCAGCCGGTTGCCGTCGAGCAGGAACGCTGCTCCCTGCTGCTCGGCCTTGGGGAGCCGGATGTCCCATTCCTTGTTCCGCCAGGTGAACGTGGCTTTCATTCGCTTGTCGCCGGGCGTCACGGTGAACGATCCGCGCCCCATATATTCTGTCTGAATGGTTATCGGCGACAGGCCGTCGGCAGCTACGGTGCCCTTGATGTTGACAGCCTCGCCGTGCTGGTCGGTGATGTCGAAGGCGATGCGGTTCTCGACCCCCTCGATGAGGTGTCCGCCCTCAGGATAGAAGGTCACGACGAGGTCGTCTTTCTTCACTCGAGGCAGTCGTGTCTTGGGACGCTGGTACATGCGGCGGGCATCGTAGTCGCCAGCCTGCTCGGGCTTGCTGTAGACGGGCAGCACGCGGCTGTAGAGACCGTCCCACACACGATAGTAGTCGGCGGCCATCTGCTTGTTGTAGAAGAGCCATGTCTCGTCGTTGCGATAATAATGCTCACGCACGTTGAAGTTGAGCATCCAGCGGGTATAGGCGCGCAGCTCGTAGTATCCGGAGTAGAGTGAGTCGGTGAGCGCGAACTGTCCGCAGGTGTAGCCCTTGGGGCTGACGATGATCGTCTGGCGCTCGACGAGCATCCCGTCGGGCGAGAGCAGCTCGACGTAGAGCAGGCGGCTCATGTCGGTGGGCTGGAGGTTATCGGCGCGTACGACGTAGGCTTTGTACCAGAGGGTGTCGCCCACGAAGTAGCACTGGTTGTCGGTATGTACGTAGACCTTCTCTTGCACTTGCGACTGCGAAGCCTCTTCGAGAGCCTGCCGGATGTCGTCGATGCTGCCTGCCGTGCCTTTCGTAGTGAGAACGGCCATTAACGTGATGATTGCACAAATGAGTCTAGTCATGACAGATAGGTTAGAATTTTTGTGCAAAGTTACATCAAATAATTGAAATACTGCCGATTTTAAGCTTTTTTATCATGCTATCTGAACGAATAGCGGATGCCAAACTGCAGGTCGGGCTGCAGCGGACGCTCTTTGAAGATGTTCTGCAGTCGGCTGCCGTTGTCGGGATAGTAGTGCAGTCCTGGCTGCAGGTAGGCACTGAGATGTGGCAGGAATGTGTATTCGATGCCGGCAGCGCCCGCCAGCGAGCATTGTAGGCGGTCGCGGTCGATGTGACCTTCGCTGACCTCTGCCTTCACGTTGTACAGCAGCTCTGCTCCGACGCTGACGTAAGCCTTCAGGCGAGGCTTTTCCCAGAAAGTGTAGCCGGCGGTGACGGGCATGCCCAGATAGTGTAGTCGCTGACGGCTGGCCTTTAAGATGGATGCCAGTTGGCGGCTGAAGGTCGATGATGTGCTTGTGTAGTTGATGCCGCTGCTCATCCAGAGCCTATCGGTCATCGACAGGCGGACACTGAGGCCGACGGTGATGGGCATGTCGTGCTCCGTTCTCGTATCATGGCCGGTGAGGTAGACGGGAGCCTTGCGTGCCAAAGCTGAGGAGACGACGCCCATGTACGAGTTGCTCATCAGCATCGGCGATGTCTGCGATGTCCCGTTGTCGGCCATCAGGTTCGATGTGTGCATCTGTAGGGAGAATCGGCTGCCGTGCTGCTGGCGTTTTGCTGGCGTCGGCTGCTGGCGCTCCTGTCGCTGTGGAGTGGGGGAGTGCTCTGTCTGCTGTCGGATGACAGGCTTCGGCTCGTCTTCTTGCTGTTGGATGACAGGCTTCGGCTCGTCTTCTTGCTGTTGGGTGACAGGCTTCGGCTCGTTTTCTCGCAGCTGGGTGATAAGCTTCGTCTTGTCTTCTCGTTGGCGGATGACAGGCTTCGGCTCGTCTTCTTGCTTGTGGGTGATTAGAGGATTCTCTGTTTGCTGTGCGTCGGACGAGGCTCTCTCTCTCTGCTGAGCGATGTCCGAGAGCCCTTCTCCCCGCTGGTCGGCAGACGGATTGCTTGCCTGCTGCAGGGCCTCTTGGTGGTTGTGCCCGCCGTCGGTCGTGATGAGCAGCTGCCACATTCCGATGAGCAGCAGTCCGCAGGCTGCTACGCCTACGGCCCAGCGACGAAGCACCGCCAGGCGTCGTTCCCGCCCTGGTTGAGGCTTCTGCTCCAGACGCTGCTCAATGTCTTCCCACAGTCCTTCGGGCACCGGCTCCTCGTAGTTGTCGAGGCGCTGGCGGAGTTGGTCGGTCCATTCTTGCTGCTTCATTGCTGTTGTCGTTTATATTGTTGTATCTGTCTGGCCAGCATGCGCTTGGCGCGTAGGAACTGCGATGCTGAACTATTCTCTTTGATGCCTAGCAGAGAGGCGATCTCCTTGTGGCTCTTCCCGTCGAAAACGTAGAGGTTGAAGACGAGTCGATAGCCTTCGGGCAGCTGTTCTATCATCCGCTGCAGCACGCCGATGCTGATATCGCCTACGTCGGGCTCCTCCACGGGCTCCTCCTCGGCAGGCAACTCAACGAAGAGATGCCGTCGGCGCTGACGCATGCAGTTGAGGGCTTCGTTGCTCACTATGCGCATCACCCATGACTTCAGGGTGCCTTCGCCTCGTGGGGTGAAGCTGTCGATGTTGGAGAATACTTTCACGAACGACTCCTGCAGCACGTCGCGGGCCACCTCGTTGTCGGCCACATAGCGCATTGCCACAGCCATAGCTGTGCCTGCAAAGCGACGATAGAGTTCCTGCTGAGCTCTGCGGTCGCCATTGTGTATCCTGGTGAGTAGTTGCCCCTCTGTCTCCACGCTTAGCTACTTGGCATCTTTATAAATTGGGTGCCGGAGCAGGTACTGTCGTGATGGACAGGTATCCCGCTTCGCCTGCGGCCAGCTCGCCATCCAGATAGATTGCTTTCACGACCAACGTGACCGACAGCGTGTGCTGGTAGCTGTTCAGCTCCATCTCCGATGTCTCTTGGAAGCTGATTTTCAGCTGGTGATCCTTGCCTTCTTCGTTGAAGGAGAACTCATAGTCGGGGGCTTCGAGGCGGTAGATGAACGAGCTCTCCGAGTAGCCTATCCTTTGGCTCTTCACCGTAAATGGGTTCAGGGCAAGCACGGATCCGCTATGTCCTACCGCTGCCATCAATAGTGGTAGCGGCATCGATTCGATGTACAGTTCACTCCTGTTGTCGTTGTAGTAGAGCGCCTTCACCGTTTTGTCTGTTGTTATCGTTTTATCGGAACTGATGAAATACCATTTTCCGATATAGCCCCCACTGGAGACTTCGTTGCATGAGTCGGCGGCAGTAATATAGGCCATATCATCGCCTTCGTCTACAGAACAGGCGGCAAAGGTGATGCAACAGGCCAGTAATGTGGTGCAGAGTGGCTTTCTGATCATGATTTTGAGACTTTACTTTTCTTTATTAAACACAGCAGTCGGGAAAATCTTGCATGGGCAGACATTTTTTCTGCAAAAAAACAATAAAAAAAGCCGAAGCTTTCTTATTGCTTCAGCTTGAAGGCGTTCTCAATACTGTTGAGCTCGCTGAGGAATGCCTTGTCGACCTTCAGCCGTTGCTCTATGGCTGAGCAGCTGTGGAGCACGGTGGAGTGGTCGCGCCCGCCGATGAGCTGTCCGATGCGGGCAGCGGGCATCTTGGTGTATTTCTGTGCGAAGTACATTGATATCTGCCTCACTTGTACCAGCTCGCGCTTGCGGCTCTTGCTGAAGACGTTCTGCTGGCTGACGCCATAGTGGTTGCACACCGTCTCGAGAATGTCGTCGATGGTCAGGGGATGGTTGTCGACCTTCACGGCGCGCTTGATGATGCGCTCGGCCAGATGCATGTCGAGTGCCGAGTTGTAGACGATGGAGTAGGCCATGAGTGAGTTCACCACTCCCTCCAGGTCACGCACCGATCCGTTGGCCGTGTTGGCGATGTAGTGGATCACGTCCTCGGGTATCTTCAGTCCGTCGCGCCTGCATTTTGCCTTGAGGATGTTGATGCAGAGCTCTATGTCGGGCTTCTCCAGTTCAGCCGTCAGTCCGCAGGAGAAACGGGTGAGCATGCGGTCGTTGAGCCATTTCAGCGCGATGGGCGGCCGGTCGCTGGCCAGGATGATCTGCTTTCCTAGACGGAAGAGGTGGTCGAAGATGTGGAAGAAGGTTGCCACTGTGCGCTCAGCGGTAGCCCATTCCTGTACGTCGTCGATGATCAGCACATCGATGGTCTGGTAGAAGTTGATGAAGTCGTTGACGGTGTTCTGGCGGCTGGCGTCGGTGAACTGCACCTGGAAGAGGCGGGCCGAGACGTAGAGCACGCGCTTGTTAGGATACAGTCGCTTGCTCTCCACGCCGATGGCGTTGATGAGGTGCGTCTTGCCGCAGCCGGAAGGTCCGAACACAAAAAAGGGATTGAAGGCCGACTTTGCCGGGTTCTTTGCGATTGACAGTCCGATGGTGCGCGAGAGCTTGTTGGAGCTGCCCTCGATGAAGTTGTCGAACGTCTTCTTGGGCTCCAGCTGCGGGTTGAGCTCCTGTGGCTGGAGTACGCCGTCGAGAATCGTGGGCGATTTATTACCGCGCGTGGTTGCGGCAGGAGCGTCGATGCTGTCAGGCTCGTTGCCCTCGACAACCATTCCCTTTCCGTTCTCACGGTCGACGACGAGGCGATACTGCAGCTTGACGTTGTCCTTAAAACTGGTGCTAAGGGCCCAAGCCAACAGGCGTACGAAGTGCTGTTCCAAGTACTCGTAGACGTACTGACTCGGAACCTGCACCAACACCGTCTTCTGCTCTTCGTCGAAGCTTTCGAAGACAATGGGCTCGAACCACGTTTTGTATGTTTGCTCATCAACGTTCTGCCTGATTTTGCGCAGGCATTCGTCCCAAAGCAACTTATGACTCTTCTGCATCAGTTTTAGATTATTTTCGAGTGCAAAGTTCGCAAAAAAAAACGAACTGTGCAAATTGTCCTAAAATACCACTTGTGTGTACAAAGCACGTAACCGTCTAGATTTTCGTGAATTATAATGTTTCACGGATTTTTGCTAATCGTGCCTCTTGCGTGATTATAAGTTATTGTGTGTCAGGTCGTTTTAAATATCTTAATTGCGCTTTTAGTATTGTTTGTTATTTAGACAAAATTAAAATTACTTCTCTTTTTTGCCAAAAACGGAGACGTTGATGTAGCGTCTGGGGTGCTGTTTGAAGTCAACTAGCAGTGAGTCAACGTCGCGCATTGTGGCGTTAAGGTT
Organism: uncultured Prevotellaceae bacterium; assembly: GCA_946539475.1. The sequence continues at coordinate 10,415 of CAMNHM010000050.1, forward strand.
TTCGTAGAGCTGGGCGTCGTTCAGGAGCATGCCTATAGAGCCTTTCGGGCTGTTCAGGCGAGCGGTCAGCTGTTCGACGTTGGCGAGCGTCTGGTCTACCTTCTTCATTGTGGCATCGAAGTCCAGTTGCGCCAGGTTGCCGGTCAGCACCTGTGTGTGTGCCAGTGTGCTGTCGGCTTTCTCCATCATCTGCGGCATCCGACGGTTCAGCTGTGCTGTGAGGCTGTTCAGCTGCCGTGCTGTGTTATTGAGGCTGGCGGTGAGATTCTCGGCATTGTGCAGGGTGCCGGCGATGGAGGGGTCGGCAGCGAGTGTGGCTATCGTCGTGAGGATCGAGTCGATCTTCGGCAGCAGCTGTTCCACCTGTGGTATCATCTCTGCTGCCTTCGCCATCAGTCCTGCCTGCATGCTTCCGCTGATGGTGTCGCCCTTGGCGAGCAGGCGTGCGTCGGCAGGCCCGAGGCGTAGCTCTAGCTTAACGTTACCCAGGAAGTCGCTGGCTATCTCGGCGCGCGTTCCTTCCGTCATCCGCAGCTTTGGGTCGATGTCGACAGCTGCTACGATGTGTCCGGGCTGGTCGTAGTCGAATGCTATCTGTTGTACCACCCCCACACGGAAGCCGTTGGCATAGATAGGGCTTGAGGCCGACATTCCGCTGACGTCGTCGAAGTCGACGTAATAGATGTTGTGGGACGAGAAGAGCGACATACCCTTCAGGAACTGCATGCCGATGAACAGTACGATGATGGCCACGATGGCCACGAGTGCAATCTTTACTTCTTTGGTGAAAAACTTCATGGTGGGTCGTTTATCGTTTGTTGCGTCTGAACTCTTTGAGTGCCTCTGATGCATCCACTCGCTCTCCGTTCTTGAAGGCGATGATGAATGCCTGCGGGAACTTGCTCAGCACGTCCTTTCGCAGTTGGTAGATCTCGTTGTAGTCGGTCGATGCGCCTACGGTATATTTCCACAGTCCTCCCTCCTTGTAGCTGTCCACACCGCTGACACCCTTCAGCTGGCGGTCGTTGGCTTTCAGCTTACGGTCGCTTGCCAGCAGCTGTACCTTGAAGACGGGTGCATCGCCGGCATCCGTTGCCTCTGCTGGCCTTTCGTCGTTTTGAGGTTGGGCGTTTGTGGCAGGCTCGTCAGCGGCTTGCCGGGCGGGCTCCTCCGCAGGCTGCTCGGCTTGCTGCTGTGGCTGTGTGGGTGAGGCCGTGCGAGTGCGTTTGTTCTTGTAGGCTACAAATGCCTGATAGATTCCGCGCGCCATCAGGTCGACGTTGGACTTGTTGGTCAGGTATGTGGCTTCAGCAGGCGTGGTGATATATCCTAGCTCGATCAGGCAGGCAGGCATCGACGTCTCGCGCAGTACGAGGAAGGCATCCTGCTTCACTCCTTTGTTCGGCCGACCGGCGGTGGCGCAGACGTTCTTTTGGATCAGCTGGGCCAGCTCGACGCTCTCGGCCATGTTGGTCTCGTTGACGATGTCGAAGATGATGTAGCTTTCGGGCGACTTGGGGTCGAAGCCGGCATAGCGCTGCTTGTAGTCGCTCTCGATGAGGATCACCTCATTCTCGCGCATGGCGGCACTACGTTTCTCGTCGGAGCGTCGCAGGCCCATCGTGTAGGTCTCCAGTCCGCGCATCGTCGTTCCCCGCTCCAGCGAGTTGGTGTGGATCGAGATGAAGACGTCGGCCTTGTTCTTGTTGGCGATGTCGGCCCGGTCGTGCAGGGGGATGAAGACGTCGGTCTTACGCGTATAGATGACTTTCACGTCCGTGCAGTTCTGCTCCACGTATTTCCCGAAGGCTAGCGCCACGTTGAGGTTGATGTCCTTCTCCTTGGCGCGGTTGGCGCATGCGCCTCCGTCCTTGCCTCCGTGCCCGGCGTCGATGACGAGGGTGAACTTCTTGTCGGCAGCCTGGGCTGTCGTGAGGCAAAGCAGAAGGACTATCGAGTATAGTATTCGTCTGATGATCATTTCGTGTTCTATTCGTTGGTGAAGTGTGCTTCGATGCCGGCTCCGTCGCAGTCGGCTCCCATAGGCGGATTGAGCTTGGTGATCTCTACGTCGATAGCTCTGACGCCGGGGTATTCTTCGAAGATGGCCTGCGCAATGCGTCCTGCAACATGCTCGAGCAGTCGCGACGGCTGGGCCATCTGCTTGCGGATCGTCTCGCAGAGGCTGGCGTAGCTGAGCGTGTCGGCGAGGTTGTCGCTCTCCGCAGCCCTCTTTATATTATAATGTACGCGTAAGGAGACTTCGAACTGTGCTCCCACGCGCTGCTCCTGCTCCGCCACACCGTGAAAGGCGTACAGGTGCAACCTACGGATGTAGATGGTGCTGTGGCTCAGAGTCATCATTCGTCAGGATGGTCGGGGGCTTCGCTGCCAGGCAGGTATTTCTTCAATGCCCGCTCCACGCCGTTTTTCCAGGTGTTGATACTCTCGTCTTTCAGTTGCAGCGATGCTACCAGCCGGATGACGTGCTCGATGGGCATGCGGTAGCGTAGCACGCCGGAGATGAGCTTCGCATAGTTCCAGTACTCTGGATTGAACTTTTCCGACAGCCCCTCGACGGTGATCTTGTAACCACGCGTGTTCTCGAACTGGAAGTCGTAACGCTTCGATCCGTCGGCAGCCACTTGCTTGATGATTTTCCCCTTGCTCACCGACTTGGGCAACATGATGCCCTCCTCGTCGTCTTGCAGGCCGGTAAATATCTCGTAGGGATAACCGTCGAGCAGACCCACCAGCGCCACCCATTTCTCGCGGTTGTTCTGGAAGCGCACGACGTCGCACTCCAACACCTGGGGGCGCACCTCTGTCACCTGTGGCCTGATGCCCAGGGGCAGCGGCGAGCTGGGCTCCAGCTGGTGCAGGTGGCTCAGCAGCCTTTCTGCCTGCTCTTTGCTCACGGCGTCTTTGGCGCCTTTGTCGATCAGCGCCAGTTTTGCTGCTAGCTGTTCTTCGCCGCCGTAGCACGCCATCAAGGCAACTATCGCTTCTTCGAAGGTGTTATTCGGTTGTTTCTCCATTGCGTTTCGTTTTACGCTGCAAAGTTACGAAAAAACGAGAGAAGAACAAAACAAATCCGTTTGTTTTTTCTTTCTTTTTTCCCGACGCCTCAGGTACATTCCAGACGGCCCCGACCCTGCCACCATCGCTTGTACCTACGACGAGTAATGAAAAAACTGGGGACTAGTATGTCGTTAAGTCGATATTTTTTCGTAATTTTGCACCCTGATTAAGATAATGACCCTACAAATGATGAGAAGACTGTTTACAACTCTTTCCCTGGTGATCGTCGTCCTCACCGCTCTCGCCGTGCCAGCCAAGCGGGGCATCTGGAAGACACTCCCGATGAATGGCACAATGGTGACTGCCCAGCTCATGGGCGACGAACACATGCACTACTGGCTTACCGCCGACGGACAGAAGCTCAGCGAGATCGATGGCAATTTCCAGCCTGCCGACATCGAGGTGCTGCGGTCAGCCGCCATGAGCCGACGCGCAAAGGCTGCCGCGCGCCGGCAGCAGCGAGTGCGCCGCAATGCCGTAGGCGACTTCAAACACTACACCGGACAGAAGCGCGGACTGATCATCCTCGTCGGTTTCACCGACTTGCAGTTCCAGCCTGAAAACGACTCACTCCTCTACACCCGCATCTGCAACGAGGAAGGCTTCAGCCAGGGACGCTTCCGGGGCTCCGTCTACGACTATTTCAAGGCGCAGTCCTACGGTGAGTTTGAGCTCACCTTCGACGTCGTAGGCCCCGTACAGATGCCCCACAACTACGCCTACTACGGTCACGACACCGGCAGGCCTGGCGACGACACCAACCCTGGCGAAATGGTCGCTACTGCCTGTCAGGCCGTCGACAGCCTCGTCGACTTCCACGACTACGACTGGGACGGCGACGGCGAGGTTGATCAGGTGATGTGTATCTATGCCGGACAGGGACAGGCTGACGGAGGGTCGTCCAACACCATCTGGCCTCACGAGTGGGACCTCGAGAGCAGCGACTACGGCAGCCGGCTGCTCCTCGACGACGTGTACATCAATACCTATGCCGTCGCCAACGAGCGCAGCTACAGCGGCATCGAGGGCATCGGAACCATCTGCCACGAGTTCTCACACTGCCTGGGACTGCCCGACATGTACGACACCGGCGAGAGCGGCTCCAACTTCGGCATGGGCGTGTGGTCGCTCATGGATCAGGGGTCGTACAACGGCGGCTCCTTCTGTCCTGCAGGCTACAGCAGCTTCGACCGCCTCACCTGCGGATGGGTGCAGCCGGTGGCGCTCAACAGCAGCACGACCGTCAGTGCCATGCAGCCACTCAGCGACAAGCCCGAGGTGTACATCATCCGCAACGATGCCTACGAGGACGAGTACTACCTGCTCGAGAACCGACAGCTCAGAGGATGGGACGCCCAGTTGCCAGCCAACGGACTGCTGGTGCTGCATGTCGACTACGATCGCGAGATATGGGAGTACAACATCGTCAATGCCTACAGCTCAGGCGCTGACGGATATCCGCGCAACGACCACCAGCGATGCACCATCTTCCATGCAGGAGGCCTCTCACCATGGTCAAGCGGCAACTCACGCGACCCCTATCCCTACATGGACAACGACTCGCTGACCAACACCTCGGAGCCGGCAGCAACACTCTATCACGAGAACCGGCTCGGACACCGCACACTCGACAAGGCCATACTCGACATCACACGCAACAACGACGGTACCATCGCCTTCCGCTTCCGCAACTCGGCTGAAGTCGTCGTCGTACCAGAAGGGACGCTGCTGTGCGAGACATTCGATCTCTGCAACGGCATCGGAGGCAACGACGACGTATGGAGCACCAACATTGCCAGCAGCATCTTCCAGCCCGACCTCAAGGGGTGGGACGTCACAAAGGGCTACGGAGGCTACCAGTGCGCGCGCTTCGGCAATGCCAGCACGGCAGGGCGAGCAACGACCCCCGCCTTCACCACCTACACCGGCGAGGCACAGCTGACTTTCCGTGCTGCCGGATGGGGCAACGACGGCACCACGCTGACTCTCTCCGTTGAAGGCGACGGAGTCGTCAAGCCCGACGTCCTCACGCTCGACGCCTTCGCCTGGAACGACTACTCCGTACGCCTCATCGGCAACGGCCCGTTGCGCGTTACCTTCGCCCCAGAACAGCGATTCCTCCTCGACGAAGTGCTGGTGATGCAGGCCGAGGTCGACTCCACCAGCACCGTTAGCCTGCCGTCCGACGCCCCTGATGCCCGGCCCCGCTACTACACCCTCGACGGCCGCTACGTAGGCTCCGACGCTCGGCAGCTGCCTCGAGGAATGTATGTCGTTGTCGACGGCAACAGCCGCCGCAGCCGCAAGGTCGTCAAGTAATCCACCAAACACCTGTTATCCACATGAAGAATCTACTTACCCGGCGCTCCATCCGCCGATACAGCGACCAGCCCGTCAGCGACGAGCTCCTCGACCGCCTCCTCACAGAGGCCAGCCGCACGCAGACAATGGGCAACCTGCAGCTCTACAGCGTAGTAGTCACACGCGACCAGCAGCTCAAGCAACAGCTCTCGGCAGCACACTTCCGGCAGCCGATGGTCACCGAGGCACCCGTCGTGCTCACCGTCTGCGCCGACTTCAACCGCACCACTCAGTGGGCACGCTGCCGACAGGCAGATCCCGGCTACGACAACTTCCTCTCCTTCATCAATGCTGCCACCGACGCACTCCTCTATACCCAGACACTCTGCTGCCTGATGGACGAGGAGGGACTGGGCTACTGCTACCTCGGCACCACCGTCTACCAGCCGCAGAGCATCATCGACACCCTCCGCCTGCCGCAGCTAGTGATGCCCGTCGCTACGCTCACTGTGGGATGGCCAGCCGAAGAGCCGCCACTCACCGACCGCCTGCCGCTGGAGGCCTTCGCCCACCGCGACACCTACCGCGACTACACTCCCTCCGACATCGACGAATATTATGCATATAAAGAAAGCCTGCCTGAGAATCAGCATTTCGTGGCTGTCAATCAGAAGCAGACTTTAGCACAGGTATTCACTGATATCCGTTATACCAGGAAGGACAATGAAGCCATGAGCGAAGGACTCATGGAGGCATTAAAACAGCAGGGCTTCATGTGAAGCCCTGCTTTATAAAATCGCTTATTTCTCTGCGCGCTCAATCCATGCCAGTGTGTCGCCTTTGCGCACCTTGGCACCTTGCTTGGCCTGAACGTCGACCAGCTTGCCACCGAGGGCAGCAGGAATGGGCACTATCTCACCCCACTTCTCCACCAGGTAGCAGAAGGTCTGACCTTCCTCATACTGCTGTCCGATGAACGGCTCGATGCAGGGAGCACACTCGCCGTCGCCGTTGAACTCGTAGAATACCTGACCGGCCGAGGGGCTGACGAGGGCGTCGGCCTTTGCATGCTTGAAGGCAGCGAGCTCCTCGGGCTTCAGCTTCGAACCGCCCAGACGGGCGTCCTTCGCCTTCTGAAGGTCGGCGAGGAACTGCTTCTTGGCCTGTCCGCTCTTGAAGGGACGATACTGCTCGGGGTGCATGGCCAGCTCGAAGAGCTCCTCGTCGTCCTGACCGTAGTCCCAGCCGTTGTCGTCCATCTCTTTCTTGAACGTGTCGAGGGCATTCGGAATCAGGGTGTGGGGGTCGGCGTCGGTGAACGTGCGTCCCTGCTTCTCGGCCAGCTCTCTGAGCTCGGGGGCTATCTCGCCAGGCACGCGGCCGCTCTTGCCGAGGATCATGCCCCAGATGGCATCGTCCATCATGACGTAGCGACCCTTGCCCTGCTCCATCGTCAGGAGGTTCATCAGGGCGATGTTCTTCGTGTACTGCGAGAAGGGCGTCACCAATGGGGGATAGCCAACCTTCGGCCATACGTACTCCACCTCGTTGAAGAGCTTCACGAGCATGTCGTCCATCGTCAGCGTCGCCTCGCCCTTCTTCTCGCGCAGCTTGTTGATCATCGACTGGATGGGGCCCAGGTCAGCCATCATCGAGCCCATCATGCCGCCGGGCAGTCCGCAGCCCAGCAGGAGCGACGACATGTGCTTGTTGGCGGGGTTGATGAAGTAGCCCAGCCACTCGTCGATGAAC
>CAMNHM010000051.1 GCA_946539475.1 uncultured Prevotellaceae bacterium
ATTCGATGGGCAACTCGATGGGCAACGTGCGCGACATGTTCAACCTCTACGAGAAATATACCTGCCTGACGGGAGAGTTTATCTGGGACTTCAAGGATCAGGGGCTCCTCACCAAGAGTTCCAATGGCATTGAATACTGGGCCTATGGTGGAGACTTTGGCGATAACCCCAACGACGGAAACTTCTGCATTAACGGACTGGTACGTCCCGACTGGAGCCTGACAGCCAAGTCGTACAACACGAAGAAGATCTACCAGCCTCTGGAATTTAAAGCCGTAAAGGGCAGCACCAGGCAATTTCGCATCAAGAACAAGATGGCCTTCCTGCCCAGCTCTCACTTTGATGTAAGCTATGCCCTGATGGACGAAGAAGGCAACACACTTGCCAGTGGCAAGATTGACAAAGAGGTGGCAGCCAATGACAGTGCAGTCGTCAGCATCGACCTCTCACCTCTGGCATCGCTCGATGCATCGAAAGAGGCATTCATACAGTTCACTGCCACTCAGAAGGACAACACGCTTTGGGCAGAAGCCGGCTATGTCGTGGCTGAGGAGAAACTGCCCGTGCAAAAGGCTGTCAAGCCCATGTACGACCTGAACAGGCTGGAAAACTGTGAGGAACTGAACGTGACCATTACCTCGACGACAGTAACAGTATCGAACAGCAGTTTCAAGGCTGTGTTCGGCAAGACCCAAGGCACGCTGACGAGCTATAGCCTGAACGGCACAACACTAATCAGCAAACCGCTGCTGCTCAGCGCATTCCGTCTACCCACCGACAACGACGGGCGCCAGAGCGGCACCTGGGACACCATGGGCCTGAGGAAACTGACAGCGAAAGGCGAAGGAGCTGAGGTGCAGACAGCAGATGACAAGAAGACGGTGAGGGTGAGCATGAACAGCACCCACACAGGAAAGAACGGCACTTCGTTTGCTGTGACGCTCGACTTTATCGTCTGCGCCGACGGCATGCTGATGGTCAACTCCTTCATTCGTCCTTCCAACACCGGCGTGGTGATTCCCAAGCTAGGCTTCCGTCTGGAGATGCCTGCCACGATGGAGCAGCTGGCATGGTTCGGACGTGGTCCCTGGGACAGCTATCGCGATCGTAAGGAGGCCTGTCTGCCCGCCCTCTATAAGAGTACTGTGAAGGACCAGCGCGAGGACTATATCCTGCCTCAGGAACATGGCACCAAGCAGGAGGTGCGCTGGATGTCGCTGACCAATGACGAGGGCATGGGCATGCTCTTCGTTGCACCTGACCAGATGGCTGCATCAGCCGTTCACTTCCGGGCAGAGGACAACTACACCGACCGCAACAACCGCTCCAAGCACACCTACCAGTTCAAGACCTGCACGACGACAGTAGTGTCACTCGATGCTGCCACACGCGGACTGGGCAATGCCAGCTGCGGTCCTGACGTGAGAGATCCATACGAGCTGAAGGCCCAGAACACAGCCTTCCGTTTCTTCCTTATTCCACTTACTGCTGAGATGAAAGCCCCCGAAACTGCTCGTATAGACATGCCCGTTTGCCAGGCTGTCAACTGCGAACGGCAGAGCAACGGTCGTATCAAGATGTCGACTGCTACGAAGAACGCCACCATCTACTACAGCATCAATGGTGGCGAATACCAGAAATACTCCACCCTGCTGAACAACAACGATGCCTGCACCATCAGTGCCTATTGCGAAGCTGAGGGAATGATGGCCAGCCCTGTGATGACCTACGACTTCCCGCTCTTCATCAGCAAGACGGGATGGAAGCTGGTGAGCGCCGACAGCCAGCATGGCGGCAACGAGGCCCGCCTGGCCTTCGACGGCAAGAACGACACCTTCTGGCACACCGAATGGGGAGCCAACGAGCCAAAGTGCCCGCATACCATCATCATTGACATGGTAAACGTTTATAACGTGACGGGCATCACCTATCTCTCCCGACAAGATGGCAACCAGAACGGCATGGTGAAGGCCTACGAGGTCTATCTGAGCCAGAACGGCACGATATGGGGCACGGCAGTGGCCACCGGTGAGTTCAAGAATACCACGTCACAGCAGGTGGCTACACTAACGAGCCCCGTCATCGCCCGCTACCTGAAATTTGTGGCGAAGTCGGAAATCAACGGCAACGCATGGACATCGGCTGCAGAAATTGGAATTCTGGCTGATAGAGACTTTACATCAGTCCTGCCAGTCACTGGCAATCGCGATGTGTCGGCAGCAGTCTATAACCTGCAGGGACACCGAATGACGAGCAATGAGGACACATGGCCCAAAGGCATTTACCTGACTAACGGACGAAAAATAATAAGATAATATTATGAAGGATATCTCATCAAACTCTCAGCGCCTGCTCTCGCTCGATGTTCTGCGTGGTTTGACGGTGGCAGGAATGATTCTGGTGAACAACGGCTATGGAGAATCGTTCGAGATGCTCCGGCATGCCCAGTGGAACGGCATGACGCCCTGCGACCTCGTATTCCCCTTCTTCCTGTTCATCATGGGAATATCGTGCTACCTGTCGTTGTCGAAGTCGCAATTCACGGCTACCAGGCCTGTGCTCTTCAAGATCGTGAAGCGCACCATACTGCTCTTCGCCATCGGACTTTTTATCAACTGGTTCGACCATGCCATCTGGGGCGACGTACTCTGCTTCGGACATCTGCGGCTGTGGGCTGTGCTGCAGCGCATCGCCCTGTGCTACTTCTTCGCATCGATGTTCGCTCTCTATGCCAACCATCGTTACACGATTCCGACCATCATCGGACTGCTGGCCGTCTACACACTCATCCTGCTGCTGGGTAACGGATATGCCGAGGATGCGTCAGTCAATGTCCTGGCACAGGTCGACCTCAACCTCTTCGGCTACGATCACCTCTATCACAAGAGTCCTGTCGACCCAGAGGGATTGTTGGGCACCATCAGCGGCGTGGCCCATGTGCTCCTGGGATTCTATTGCGGACGGCTCATCAAGCAGAAAAAGAACGTTGAGCAGAAGGCACTAGCCGTTTTCGTACTTGGCACCGTCTGCGTCGTTGCCGGCTATCTGCTCAGCTACGGACTGCCCTTGAACAAGCGCATCTGGAGTCCCAGCTATGTATTCATGACCTGTGGACTTGCTGCCCTGTTGCAAGCACTCTTCATCTACACGATTGACATCTGCAAGAAGAAAGGCTGGACGAAGTTCTTCCATGTCTTTGGCGTCAATGCCCTGGCCCTTTATGTTGCCAGCGAGCTGCTCGCCATCCTCTTCGGCCGCTTTGGCATCAGCCCCGCCATCTATGATGCCCTCCACGCAGTCATACCTGGCCTGAAGTGGGCGTCGCTGGCCTATGCCTTGGTGTTTGTGGGCATCAATTTCCTGATAGGCTATTTCCTTTGGAAGCGAAAGATATTCATCAAACTATAAACCATTATGAAGAAAACATCATTCCTATTCATGCTTGTCGCTGCCGCCATATTTGCTTTTGACAGCTGTAAGAACGACAAACACAGTCAGCAAGACGACTTCGACGACGAGGACAATATCGAGATGGCTGACGAAGACGAGGAAGACGAGGACGCAGACGACGCGCAGCCCAAGCGGAGCGACTACAAGTTCCGGACAGAGGTCGTCATGAGCGAACCTGATGAGGAAGGCGACGAGGTGGTGGAGAACATCATCATCCACATGAAGCCGCGACACGGAAAGGAGACCATCGTCGACATCGAAGCCGCGATGCCCCTCGACACCATCAACTGGCATGGCTTCGGAGTAATCCATGAGGACGACATCAACTTCGACGGCTATCCCGACCTGATGGTCTGCGGGGGGCCGAGCAACGTCTACGGGAATTACACCTACGATGCCTGGCTATGGAATCAGCAGACGCGCTCCTTCGACCATGTCGACGGCTTCTACGAGATCTTCGACCCCGTCATCGATGCCGACAGGAAAGAGATCACCGGCGGCTTCCACATGAACAACGAGTACGAGTATCAGGAAGTGTGGAAGTGGAAGGGCAACAAAATCGTCATGATCGAGAGCAAGACCATCGACTACACCAAAATGGATGACGAAGAAGAGGACGAATAACACCAACCAATTATATCAGCTTATGACCAACAGACCAACCGCACTCATCACGGGTGCCACCAGCGGCATCGGACTGGGCTGTGCCCGTCGCTTTGCCCGTGGAGGCTATGACCTCATCCTCACTGGCCGCCGCCAGGACGTGCTCGACGATATTGCCAACGAACTGCGACAGGCAGGCACCGACGTCACTACACATTGCTTCGACGTACGCGACCGCGAAGCCTGCCAGAAGGCCGTCGACAGCCTCGCCGACCGTGCCATCGACGTGCTCATCAACAATGCCGGCCTGGCCCTCGGCCTGGAGCCCGAGTATGAAGGCGACCCCGACGACTGGGACACGATGATCGACACCAACATCAAGGGCCTGCTATGGATGACCCGCCTCGTCGTGCCGCGGATGGTGGAGCGCGGCAGCGGACACATTATTAATATAGGCTCCGTGGCTGGCGATGCTGCCTATGCCGGAGGCAATGTCTACTGCGCCACGAAGGCTGCTGTGAAAGCCATCACGGATGGTCTGCGCATCGACCTGGCTCACACGCCGCTGCGCGTCACCAACGTCAAGCCCGGCCTCGTCGAGACACACTTCAGCAACACCCGCTTCCACGGCGACGACCAGCGCGCCGACGCCGTCTACCGCGGCATACAACCGCTGACGGGCGACGACATCGCCGACGTAGCCTTCTATGCCGCCAATGCCCCGAAGCACGTACAGATTGCCGAGGTGCTCGTGCTGGCCACCCACCAGGCCAGCGGCAGCGTCATCCATCGTGAGAAGGAGCTATAGGCTCAGTTCCGCATCGATCTGTATAGCGATAAAAAACAGCATCAACATGAACAACTACAGCAAGGGATTTCTCTATTTCATCTGTGCCGTCTCGGCCATGGGTGGACTGCTCTTCGGCTACGACTGGGTAGTGATAGGCGGTGCCAAGCCATTCTATGAGCTGTATTTCGGTATTGCCGACTCACCGCTGATGCAGGGCGTGGCCATGACGACGGCCCTCATCGGCTGCCTGGCAGGAGCAATGGTGGCTGGTGCCGCTGCCGACAAATACGGTCGCAAGCCGCTGCTGATAGCTTCGGCCGTGCTCTTCACGGTCTCGGCTGTTGCCACGGGACTGTTCAACGACTTCACGCTGTTCAACGTTGCCCGGTTTATCGGTGGTGTGGGCATCGGCGTAGCCTCAGCCTTGTCGCCGATGTACATTGCAGAGGTCAGCCCTGCAAAGATTCGCGGACGGATGGTGAGTCTGAACCAGATGACCATCGTCCTGGGTATCCTCTCTGCCCAGATTGTGAACATGCTGCTGGCAAGGGAGACTGCGGTTGCCGAGAACCAAGCCTGGAACGTGGAATGGGGCTGGCGCTGGATGTTCTGGGCCGAGGCACTGCCAGCAGGACTGTTCCTCGTGATGAGCTTCCTGATTCCCGAGAGCCCGGTGTTCCTAAGGCTGAAGAGCGCCCAGGCGGGTACAGCGAAGAACGGAAGGGCTGAAATAGCGAAGAGCGAGCGGGCCGGACTCCGCGAGCTGTTCCAGACGAAGTACGCCCGCGTGCTGTTGCTAGGACTGGTCATTGCCGTCTTCCAGCAGTGGTGCGGCACGAACGTCATCTTCAACTATGCACAGGAGATTTTCGTCGGGGCAGGATTCGATGTCGACGGGATGTTCATCAACATCGTGATCACCGGCATCGCCAATGTCGTCTTTACGTTTGTGGCCCTCTATACCATCGAGAAGTGGGGGCGCAGGACGCTCATGCTGCTGGGAGCCGGCGGGTTAGGACTGATATACCTGACGCTTGGCACCTGTTACCTGATGGGTATGACGGGATTCGTGATGGTAGCCCTCGTGGTGGCAGCGATCTCTGTCTATGCCATGACCCTGGGGCCCGTCACGTGGACACTGCTGGCAGAGATATTCCCCCACCGCATCAGGGGCATCGCCATGGCTACGTGCACCTTTGCCCTGTGGGTAGGCTGCTGCACGCTGACATTCTCCTTCCCCACGATGAATGCCGCGCTAGGCTCGAGCGGCACGTTCTGGATCTACAGCGCCATCTGCTGCTGTGCCTTCGTGTTCCTCTTCCGTCGCTGTCCTGAGACCAAGGGCAAGAGTCTCGAAGAGTTGGAAAAAGAATTAGTGAATCGGGAGTAGCCTGAACAATCAAAAAAGAAGCGTAAATCAATAATCGAATCATCATGTCAGTAAAAGCTTGGAGAGAACTAGTGACGATTCCCACCTATGAGTGCGGAAAGCCCGAGAAGAACCCAATGTTCCTCGAGAAGCGTGTCTATCAGGGTTCCAGCGGCGTGGTCTATCCCTACCCCGTCATTGAGAAGATCAGCGACGAGAAGAAAGACATGGACTACCTGGCCGTCTGGCTGGAGAACGAATACATCAAGGTGATGGTGCTGCCAGAGCTGGGAGGGCGTGTGCAGATGGCCTACGACAAGATCCGACGGCGTCACTTCATCTATTATAACCATGTCATCAAGCCCGCCCTCGTCGGCCTGGCAGGCCCCTGGATCAGCGGCGGCATCGAGTTCAACTGGCCGCAGCATCATCGTCCCTCAACCTTTATGCCCGTCGATTCCACTATCGTAGAGAATAAAGACGGGAGCGTGACGGTATGGGTCAACGAAATGGAGCGCATGTTCCACCAGAAGGGAGCTGCCGGTTTCACCCTGCGTCCCGGCTGTGCCTATCTGGAGATACAGGGGCGCGTCAGCAACCGCACGCCGCTGCCGCAGACATTCCTCTGGTGGGCCAATCCTGCCGTAGAGGTGAACGACGAGTACCAAAGTGTGTTCCCGCCCGACATCAACGCAGTGTTCGATCATGGCAAGCGGGCCGTGTCGTCGTTCCCCATCGCTACTGGCACCTATTACAAGATGGACTATTCGGCCGGCGTGGATATCTCGAACTATAAGAACATCTACGTGCCGACGAGCTATATGGGCGTGAATTCGCACTACGACTTCGAAGGCGGCTACGAGAACGACACCAGGGCCGGAATGCTGCACGTGGCCAGCCACCACTTCTCGCCAGGAAAGAAACAGTGGACATGGGGCAACGGTGACTTTGGACGGGCCTGGGACCGTAACCTGACTGACAAGGCCCCCCTGATGCCCCCCGAGGGCGGCTGGAAAGGCCAGGTGTCCGACTATAACCTCTCCCCCTCGGGGGAGCAGGAGGGGGGCCTCTCCCCATCGAGTGAGCAGGAAGGGGGCCTCTTCCGCCCCTATATTGAGCTGATGGCGGGTGTATATACCGAGAACCAGCCCGACTTCACTTGGCTGATGCCTTACGAGGAGAAGCAGTTCGTACAATACTTCATGCCGTATCGGGAGATAGGCATCGTCAAGCAGGCCTCGAAAGACTTCGTGATCAACATCGAGCCACAGGGCAATGGCTGCGCGGATGCCGCCAGTCGGGGGGTATGCCTCAAGGTGCTGGCAACGTCGAAGAAGCAGGTGGTAATCGTGCTTGGCAACAAGAAGGGCGAGAGCTATCTCGAACAGCAGGTGACCCTCACGCCGGAGGAGGTCTTCGTGCAGACAGTCGACACGAAGGGAGCGGAGATGGAACAGCTGCTGTTTGCCATCTACGACCAACGTGCCGACAGCCATCACTCCGTCAAAGGTACACCGCTGCTAACATGGGAGGCAGAGCCCGACGAGATACGCCCCATCCCCGACGCTGCCGAAGCGGCCCTTTCGCCCGTCGACACGAAGACCAACGACCAGCTCTACCTGACGGGACTCCATCTGGAGCAATACCGCCATGCCACCTGGTCGGCACTCGACTACTACGAAGAGGCTCTGCGCCGCGATCCCAACGATGTGCGCTGCCTCAACCAGACGGGGCTCTGGTATCTGCGTCGCGGGCGTTTCAGCAAGGCAGAATCTTATTTAAGGCGGGCCGTCAAGATATGGCAGAAGCGCAATCCCAATCCCTACGACGGTGAGGCCATCTTCAACCTGGCACTCTGCCTGAAGCTTCAAGGCTGTTGCGATGCAGCAATCTGCGGCCTACGATTCAACACCGCCCCCATCGAAGACCGAAAAACAGCAAATCGAACATTCACCGAGTCGTACGATCTCTTCTGGAAGTCCACCTGGAACAAGGCATGGGCCGACGCCGGCTACTACGAGGCGGCCTGCATCAGCACCGCTCAGGGACGCTATGAGGATGCCCTCGACGAGCTGAACCACTGCCTCGTCTTCAACCATTGCAACCATCAGGCACGTGCCCTGAAAGCGGCCGTGCTGCGACTCCTGCAGGAGGGCAGGCAGCAGGGAGGCATGCAGATGGGCACCTCGCAGAACCTCAACGAGCGGCTCGCACTCATCAAGGAGTCGCTCCAGCTCGACCGCTTCAACTATGGCATCCTCTACGAGCAGTATCTGCTGACACACGACGACGACGTGCTCAGCGAGATCGTGACGATGATGCACGGCAACGTGTACAACTACCACGAGCTGGCCCTCGACTACGCGCGGGCCGGACTGTGGCAAGAGGCAGCACAGATTCTGTCCATCCCCGCTGTATCCCAGCAACTGAGACAGCAATCCCCGCTGACGAGCTATTATCTCGGCTGGTTCCAATGCTGTCAAGGCCATTCCGACAAGGCCGTCGCCTATTTCCAGCAGGCTGAAAGCGCCAGTGCCGACTACTGCTTCCCCAATCGTCTGGAAGACGTGGTCGTCCTCGAGACTGCCAAGAAGATGAACCCACAGGGAGCCCGAGCCGCCTACTATCTTGGCTGCCTCTACTACGCTGCCCGTCAGTACGATATCGCCATCGAGAACTGGGAATGCTCAGCCCGTCTCGACCCCCAATTCCCCACCGTATGGCGCAACCTCGCACTGGGACGCTTCAACAAACAAGGGCGCCGGCAGGAAGCACTGGAGTATATGGAGCGGGCCTTCCATCTCAACGAGGACGACGAGCGCGTACTGATGGAGCTGGACCAGCTCTACAAACGCATGCACCGCCCACACGACGAGCGGCTGGCCTTCCTCGAGCAGTACCCGCAGCTCATACGGCGCCGCGACGACCTTCTGCTCGAGGAGATCACCCTGCTCAATCAGCTGGGACGCTATGAGGAGGCCATGCAGAAGCTCGACACCCACCAGTTCCATCCCTGGGAGGGTGGCGAAGGCAAGGTGCCGGCACAGTATCAGACATGCCGCGTGGAGCTGGCAAAGAAGGCGCTGAAGAACCATCAGGCCGACCGTGCCATCGACCTGCTCAGCCAGTGTCTCGACTATCCTCAGCACCTCGGTGAGGGTAAGCTATATGGCGCACAGGAGAACGATTTCTACTACTTTCTGGGCCTGGCCTACCAACAGCAAGGACAGCCGGACAAGGCCCGCCAATGCTGGGAAGAAGCCACCAAGGGGCCACAGGAGCCCGCCGCTGCAATGTACTACAACGATGCCAAGCCCGACAAGATATTCTACCAGGGACTGGCCCTGCAGCGGCTAGGACGCCTCGGCGAGGCCAACGGACGCTTCTACCGACTCATCAACTACGGCAAGCAGCACCTCTTCGACCACGTGGTGATGGACTACTTTGCCGTTTCCCTGCCCGACCTGCTCATCTGGGACGACAGCCTCGACGTCAAGAACGAGATCCACTGCAAGTACATGCTTGCCCTGGGCTATCTGGGCATGGGTGAGACAACCAAGGCTCACCGCTATCTGACGGAAGTCAACCAACTCGACAACAATCATCAAGGAGCACTATGCATCCTTACATCATTAACGAAATGAAAAGAACCATTCTATTACTACTGCTTACAGTCAGCATCTGCCTGACGGCACACGCCCAGACAAAAGAGGTGACATGGGACCAGTATAGCCTGATCATCGACGGACAGCGCGTCTGTCCAGTAATGGGCGAAGTGCACTATTCGCGTATTCCAGCCACAGAATGGGCCGACGAAGTACGCAAGATGAAAGAGGGCGGAGTGACCATCATCGCCTGCTACGTCTTCTGGAACCACATCGAGGAGCAGGAGGGCATCTTCAGATGGGACGGACAGCGCGACCTGCGCCGCTTCCTGGAGGTATGCCAAAAGGAGCAGCTACCCGTCGTGCTGCGCATAGGACCGTTCTGCCACGGTGAGGTGCGCAACGGCGGCATACCCGACTGGATGTTCCGCAAGGGCTGCAAGCTGCGCAGCACAGAGCCAGTGTTCCTAGCCTTCGTAGAGAAGCTCTACCGCCAGATCTACACCCAAGTGCAAGGCATGCAGTGGAAGGACGGAGGCCCGATCATAGCCTGCCAGTTCGACAACGAATACCGGGGCTCGGGCGACTATTTGATGGCCCTGAAGCGCATTGCCCGCGGCATAGGCTTCGACCTGCCCTTCTACACCCGCACAGGATGGCCCGAGCTGTCGAAGCCCGTACCCTTCGGCGAGATGATTCCCCTCTATGGCGACTATGCCGACGGATTCTGGGACAAAAGCACCCAGGAGACGGCCGGCAACTACTACAAGGCATTCCATTTCAAGGCCTTCCGCTCCTCAACGGCCATCGGCACCGACCTGCTGGGCAAGCAGGAGGAGAAAGTCAACAAGGGCGACGAGCAATACCCCTACTTCACCTGTGAGCTGGGAGGAGGAATGGCAACGGCCTACCACCGCCGACCCTACATCTACCCAGAGGACAGCTATAGCATGGCACTGGTGAAGCTGGGCAGCGGATCGAACCTGCTGGGCTACTACATGTATCACGGAGGCACCAACCCAGAAAGCTCCACAGGCATCACCCTCAACGAGACGCAGCGCACACCTGGCACAGCCAACAACGACCTGCCCGCCTGCACCTACGACTTCCAGGCTCCCCTGGGCGAGTTCGGACAGGCCTATCCACAGTACTACATGCTGCGACCGCTCCATCTCTTCATGCACGACTGGGCTGGCGTGCTCGCCCCAATGGATGCCTTCTTCCCCTGCAAGCAGGACATTGCCAAAGGCGACGACTCCTTCCTACGCTGGGCCTACCGCGCGAAGGGCGACAGCGGCTTCATCTTCATCAACAACTACGAACGCCTGCAGAACCTCACGGCAAAACGGGGAGAGCGGCTGGAGGCCTGTGGAGTGCGATTGCCTGCGCTCACCATCCCTGCCGGCTGCATGGCCATCTTTCCTGTCAACATTGACGGAATCAAGTACGCCACAGCACAGCTGGTGGCCCGTCGCGACGGGAAAACCTACATGATGCAGGTGAAAGGCATCCCCACTACCATTGCCCTGAAGAATGGCAAGACGCTGAAGAACGTGAAGCCACGCGGCATCGACACGCCCGTCTACGACAATCTGTACCTGCTCACCCAGCAAGAGGCCGAGCACCTCTTCCTGCCTGACAGGGGCCACGAGGACATCGGCCTGGAGGCTACCTGTAAGAAGGTGAAAGAGGCCGGACCGCTACGCCAGATCGTGAAAGGGCCTGCCAAGGTGGCCGAAGCACCGTCAGAGGACGACTGGCAGCAGGCCGCCGTCTACGAGATTGCAGTACCCGCAGAAGCCGTCACAAAGTTCAAGCGCCTGCTGCGCATCGACTACCGGGGCGACTGCGCACGTCTCTATGCCGACGGAAAGCTCATCGCCGACAACTTCTACTACGGACGCCCGTTCCTCTATGGCCTCTGGCGACTGCCGCAGGGCATCACCAAGCTCCAGCTGTGCATCCTCCCCCTGCAGCCCGATGCTCCCATCTATCTCCCACGCGAGGCCGATGCCACCGCCGGCGAGGAGCTGAAGAACGTCACCGTCACTTACCAAGGACTATAACACCTAACACTTAGCACACCATGCTGAGAACATTCAGAATCATCCTGCTCTGCCTGCTGGCAAGCCTCAGCACGCAAGCGCAACAAGACAAGAAGACTGCCGACCGCCTGACAGAAATCCGAGAGCTATATGCCAAGGCAATGGCGTGGATGGCAGGAGAACACGTCGAAGACAACATGGGCTACAATACGAGCATCAATACGGACCGCGTCATACCTGCCCTGGGATCAGTCAACGAGACCATAAACTTCTACTTCGGGCTGGACAACGAGCGATTCGAGGAAGACCTGACCGTGGTCTACCTGCCCTACTTCATGGACCGCCGGTACTATCGGGGGCCGTGCGAATATTTTGAGGAGTACCTCTTCGACCTCAAGACGGGCAATCTCGTCTACTTCTCGCGCATCAACGACAATGACAACGGCGGGAAAGACGAGACACGCCTCTACTGGGGGAAGAATGGAAAAGAAGTAGTATACAAGGTAACCAAAGGAGACGACCCTGCCAGTGGGAACGTAGCATCGGCAATAGCCGACAGGCTGAAAAAGGTTTTCAATTTGCTGGTAAAAGATTAATCCCAAGTATTAAATAAACTAAAAAACGAGGCTACTATTTGCAGTCTCGTTTTTTTTGTGTATCTTTGTTGCCGAATTAAAAACTACTTTATTCTAAAACAAAACTACACGTATGAAAGACTTAAAGATGTACATCAACGGCCAGTTCTGCGAGAGCTCGAACGGCAAATGGATTGAAGTGTTGAACCCCTCGACGGAGGAAGTCATCTCACGTCAGCCGGAGGGAACTATTGAAGACGTGAACCGCGCCCTCGACGCTGCTCGCGCCGCACAGAAAGCATGGGGCAAGACGCCCGCCATCGAGCGCGCCGGCTACCTGCTGAAGATTGCAGCCGGCATCAAGGCCCGCGAGCAGGAGTTCACCGAGATCATCATGCGCGAGCAGGGCAAGACCCGGGGTTGGGCATCCATCGAGGTCGGTGCCACCATCAGCTACTTCGAATATATGGCATCCTTCGCACGCCACATCGAGGGTGAGATCATCCCCAGCGACCGCCCCAACGAGACCATCCTGCTGACGAAGAAGCCCATCGGCGTCGTTGCCGGCATCCTGCCCTGGAACTTCCCCTTCTTCCTCATCGCCCGCAAGGCAGGTGCAGCCCTCATCGCAGGCTGTACCATCGTCATCAAGCCCAGCCAGCTGACGCCGGAGAACTGCACCGAGTTTGCAAAGGTGGTCGACGAGGTGGGACTGCCCGCCGGCGTGATCAACATCGTCACGGGTAAGGGCTCCGTCATCGGCAACGAGATGGCTGGCTCGCCGAAGATTGACATCGTCAGCGTCACAGGCTCCGTGGCTGCCGGAGAGAGCATCATGGCTGCCGCCTCGAAGAACATCACGAAGGTGAGCCTCGAGCTGGGCGGCAAGGCACCGGCCATCGTCATGAAGGATGCCGACCTGGAGCGTGCAGCACAGTGGATCGTCGACAGCCGCATCGGCAACAACGGCCAGATCTGCAACAACGCCGAGCGCGTCTACGTGCAGAAGGACGTAAAGGAGGCTTTCACGAAGATTCTCGTCGAGAAGATGAAGGCCGTGAAGGTGGGCGACCCCTGCGCCGACGAGACCGTCGACATGGGTCCGCTGGTAGAGGCCCGCGCCCTGGAGAGCGTCACGGAGAAGGTGGAGCGCGCCATCAAGCAAGGCGCCAAGCTGCTCTGCGGCGGCCACCGCGTCGGCGAGAAGGGCTACTTCTATGCCGCCACCGTGCTCGACGACTGCCGTCAGGAGATGGACATCATCCATGAGGAGACCTTCGGCCCCGTCATCCCGCTGGTAGAGTTCACCGACATCGACGAGGCCATCCGTATGGCCAACGACTGCGAGTACGGCCTGGCCAGCAGCATCTTCACCAAGGACCTGAACGTGGCCGTGAAGGCATGCCGCGAGCTGGAGTTCGGCGAGACCTACGTCAACCGCGAGCACTTCGAAGCCATCCAAGGCTTCCATGCCGGTGTGAAGAAGAGCGGCATCGGCGGTGCCGACGGCAAGCACGGCGTCGACGAGTACCTCGTCACCCACGTCACCTACCTCGACACCTACGACGACATGTAGTCTTCAGCCACCCACCAATAGGGAGGGACGCACCAGCACGGTGCGCCCCTCTTTTTTTCTTCCGCTATTTTTTTCATGAAAGCCAAGCAAAAAGGTTCTTTTCCTTTGTTTTCATCTCACTAATTTGTCAATCTGAGACTAAGTTTAGAAGACAGGCAGCATCTTAGAAATTCAAAAAATTCGCTATTTATTTGGTGTTTCGCTAGATTTACACTATCTTTGCACCGACAAATCACAGAAGTATAACCCTTTAACCCCCAAGACCGAATGCCTATGGGCTAAGATAGAAAACAAAACATACACGTTGAAGCGTCCGCTTTGATTCTTGCTCTCCCCGAAATCGGCAAAATTTCACAACGAGCATACAAGAGTAAAGTTGACGGTTCACGCCTGATGGCGTGGGCCTTTACTCGTTAAAGTATGCTAAGGTGTTTGCCGATACCTGGGAGAACGTAAGCGAAGTAATTGCTCACGTTTTTCTTTTGTGCTAATTTTAAAATACATTAATCAACATTTTAAATACATCAATCAACATGAAAAAGCAATATTATCTAGGACTGCTGCTCCTTATGATGTCTTCATGCGCATCAAACAAAAACTTCTTTCAGGTCTACGATATTCAATCGCAAGACGTTAATCAGAAAGATGGTGTTTTAGTTTACGAGAATTCTGACTGTCAGATTAACTATAATCTTTGGTCGGAAGAAGGAAACCTTAGTTTTTTAGTTCAAAACAAGACGGATAAGAATCTTTATTTGGTAATGCCTAGATCGTTTTTTATACTAAATGGCGTTGCCAATGACTACTATTCGGAATCAACTTATAGTCATACTGTAACAACCTCTGCATCTCTATCGTCTTCTTCACAGATTTCCGTTAGTGGATTCCTGACAAATGGAATAAGTTGGTACCCCACCCACCTTTCTCGTCAGGTCAGTGCAGCTATAGGTTCTGCTGTCACTGAAGGTGTTGAGACAAAAGAGCCTCCATTTGTTTGTATACCCCCATATTCGTCAAAGTTTATTAGAGGATTCAACATCTCTGACCACGTCTATAAGGATTGTGATGATATAAAACAAAACTATCCTTCACAAACATCAAACGAAGTTCGATTCTCACGTGACAACACTCCATTGTCATTCAGAAATAGATTGGCATATTCTTTCGATGAACAAACTAATGATATAAAGTATATAGAACATACTTTTTGGTTGTCTTCCCTACAGAATTATTCTCAAAAGGCTGCAATAAACAAGCAAAAGGAGGAAGAATGTGAAACCAAAGAAAAGAAAGTAAGAAAGCGTTTCACGATGTATGCACCTAACAAATTCTACAACAAATATGTTGATCAATATCACCCAAATAAATCCAAAGCTGTTGACGGTGTATATTAATGGGATTTGTCAAATAACCATAAAAACATTCAAGGCCCCCTCATCAGTAGGAGGCCTTGTCTGTTTATAAAAAACGTCGGGTCAGGGGGTCAGACCCCTTGACCCGCTTTTTCTGGTCAAAGTGTCAGCCCCTTGTCGTCATATTGCTTTATTTATTTCCTGCCAAAAGTAGCTTGCATGTCAGCATGACGGTGCGGCCTACGAGGTTGGTGGTATGCACGAAGCGGTCGGTATCCATGAACGAGGTGAGGGTGTATTGGCGCACATCGAGGAGGTTTTCTCCCGTGAGTTTCCATACTGCCCACTTGGCCTTATACTGAACCGATGCCGAGAGCATGGAGGCATCCTTGTACTTGCCTGGCTCTACCATGCCCAGCATATAGTTACAGGTGCTGCGTATCTCGATGGTTGGTATCGGGAATACGGCCAGCGAGGCAGTACAGCGGAGATGGTCGGACGACTGGCGTGAGGCCGTGGTGCGCATGAAATTCTTTCCATAGTCGCCCTTGATGTTGGTCTCAAGCCACGGCATCGGCGTGACGTCGGCCTGCAGGTGCACGCCATAGCCCGTATGGTAGGAGGTGACGAGCTGCTGTTGCATCATATATTCGCTGCTGCCCCACGACACGTTGGCATTGGCAGAGAGCTTCGTGAAAAGGGAGAGGATGTTCTTCGAGGCATTGATGCCTCCGCTGGCCGACCGCGAATGGCTGTCGCGGAATACAGACGTACTCTCTGTTGCCGTCTGGCTCACCGTTCGCGACGAGAGCACATTGCGCTTGCCCTGGCTGTAGCTGGCGTTGGCACCAAAGGTGAAGTAGCTGAACGGCACTTGCTTGGTGTAGCGGAGGTCGGTGCTCCACGACTGGCTCTTGGCAATCACTCCCGATGCTGCCGAAGTGTTGCGATAATTTGTCTGGACAGGCGTGGTGAGGAGGTCCATGATGTCGCCGGCGGCGTTGCTGAAGCCGCTGTAGAGGTTCAGGTCAGAGGTCGCACTGAAGGTGTAGCGGAGGGAGACGTGTGGCTCTGCAAAGAGCTCCGACATGATGGTGCGCTTGTTGTCGTAGCGGGAAAGATAGTTCAGGCTCAGAAGCTTGATGTTGACTCCCATCGACGAATAGAGCTTCCTGTCAGCCGATGTCCATGAGGTGGAGGGGTTGACGCCTGGCACGAGCTTCCATCCGCTCACGCGCTGGCTTTGGTCGGCAGAGCCTGGCTTTAGGAGTTCCGTCTCGATGAAGTTGTAGTTGGCCGTGAGGTCAATAGGCATGTCAATCTTCCATTTGCGTCCCAGCTTCACCTGCAGCGAGGTGCTATGGCGCGTGTTGAGCTGGGTGCTTTGTCCGCTCTGCGAGATATCGCTTATCCTCATCAACACCTCTGGCGTTCGGATGAAATCGACATTGCTGGTGAACGACAGCTTCTTTCCGGCCATGCGGATGGTTCCCCAGAAGTTGTTGTGCAGATTGATGGAGGTGGCATCTCGGTGCTGGGAGAGAAGCCCCCCTCCTGCTCCCCCCGATAGGGGGAGCGTCTGGACGGGACTTTCGTTTGTGAGAAATTGTGCCTTTGCGCTGAAGGTGTCAGAGAAATAATGGTTGCTGGCATTGTTCTCAAACTTCACGCTCAGCATCGGGCGGTGAGCCTTGGCAAGTGGATTGACCGACTCGGAGATATGAATGTCCTGCTGGAGGGGATTTGAAATCCCCGACGCAAAGTAGTACGCCTCCGAACTGGCGCTGCTCGTCATGCGCTCGTAGGTGTAGTCGGCATTGACCCTGACCT
>CAMNHM010000052.1 GCA_946539475.1 uncultured Prevotellaceae bacterium
ACTCCTTTGTGTCGGGCCGTAGTGAGAAGGAGTGGGTGAGGAAGTTGTCGGGAGCAGTGTTCTCGTCCATGCGTCGCACGAGGTAGGAGATGGCGTTGAGGAAGTGCTCCTTCTTGACAACGGGCGTGTAGAGTATGACGTGATTGCCCAGCTTCTTCTGGGCGCGCCATACGTGGTTGGCCATTCCCTCGAGCATCTCGAAGCAGAAACAGTCCTTTGGCGTCTGATACATTTCGGTGAGGAGGTAGGCATAGGAGATGGTGAAGAGATTGTGGGAGGCCATACCGATATGCAGCACGCGGGCGTTCTCAGGCTTCAGGCCGCGCTCGATGATGTGCAGGTAGTTGGCGTCGACCTCCGTCTTGTTGCTCCTGACGGGGTTTGGCCATCCGCGCAGGTCGCTGACGATGTTCTCCATATCGAGGTTACAGCCCTTTACAATGCGCATCTTGATGGGCGCTCCGCCCTCGGCCACACGTTGGCGGGCAAACTCGAGCAGCTCGGTCTGGAAGCCCCAGGCGTCGGGCAGGTAGGCTTGGACTACGATGCCTGCCTCGTAGTTCTTGAACTGTGGCAACGAGAGCACGTCCTTGAAGAGCTTCATCGTCAGGTGGGCATCTTTGTATTCCTCCATGTCGAGGTTGATGAATTTTGCTCGCTTCTCACCGTTGGGTGTCGTGTATGGATTGTCGATGGCAGCCTGATAGAGGGCAGACATGCGGCGGATGAGCTCTGGGAAGCTCTCTTGATAGTTCAGTGCATGGGTTTGTGCATAGATGCCCGAAATCTTTACGCTGATATAGTTGATGTCGGGCTCTTTCAGCGCTTCCAGATACGACTGGTAGCGCTTGTCGGCTTCTTCGTTGCCCAGCACTACCTCGCCCAGCAGGTTGACGTTCTGCCCGATGTCCTCTTGGAAACGTGTGGCCAGATGCTTCGTCAGGTTGGGGCGGGCAGCATTGATGATGACACGACTGGTGTCGCGACGCAGACGCCACTTAATGATGGGCACGGCAGCCCAGTTGAACAGTGGCAGATAGGCAAACTTCTGGTACATCCAGAAGAGGGCATGATCGGTAGAGTTGAGGAACTGTGGGATGCCATACTGGTCGATGAGATCTTTCACGCGGACAGCCAGCTTCTGGGTGTCGCGCACCTGACTGGTCTCGTCGAGCATGCGCACGATAAACTTCTTGTCAGTTGGCGTGGTGACCATCGTGCCGTACATGTGCTGTTCGTCTTTCTCGAGCTTGGTCAGACCGGCATAGCTCTCGTCGTAAAGTTTTCTCATCCAGGCAAACACCTCCTGAATGGTAGGTAGCTTCTGTTCTTCCATAGTCGTAGGGTTTAGTTCGGTAATATTTGCTGCAAAAATACGAAATAATCTTCAATTTGGGCTCAATAGCGTACTAATTATTGTTAATTGAACTCGACGCAGGCCCTATAATTTCGCGAAATCGAAGCGAAATCATAAATAATTCGTACCTTTGCAGCCGAAATGAAAAAAGGAGAATTAAAGGCAGCCCTCTTCGACCTCGACGGCGTGGTGCTCGATTCCGAGTCGCAATACTCGGTGTTCTGGGGCAGTCAATGCCGGCTCTACCATCCTGAGCACCCAGGACTGGAGAACGAGATAAAGGGTCAGACGCTGCAGCAGATACTCGAGATGGGATGGAGCGGTCCTCTGGAGAAAGAACGGCCGGTGCTCGTCGAGCGCCTCAATGCCTTCGAGGCAAAGATGCAGCTCAGTTATCTGCCTGGCTTCGAGACGTTCATCGCCGACCTGCGGCAACATGGGTTGAGGACGGCGGTAGTGACGAGCAGCAACCAGCTGAAGATGGAGAGCGTGTATCGTCAGCATCCGGAGTTTAGGCAACTTTTCGACGCTATCCTCACCAGCGAGGACTTTGCTGAGAGCAAGCCCTCGCCCGACTGCTATCTTCGTGCTGCCCGTCGTTTCGGATTGCCGAAGGAGGCTTGCGTGGTGTTTGAGGACAGTATCAACGGTCTGCGGTCGGGACGTGCCGCGGGGATGATGGTCGTCGGGCTCGTCACGACGAATCCGTTGGAGAAAGTCGTCCCATTAAGCGATTGTCAAATAAGCGATTACATAAATTTCAACTATCAAAGATTGAACCAACTATGGCAGGATATCTTGTGAGTGATGAGCGTAAGGTGACGACTCATCGCTTTATCGAAATGAAACAGAAAGGAGAGAAAATCTCCATGCTTACTTCCTATGACTACACAACGGCTGGCATCGTCGACCGTGCCGGCATCGATGGTATCCTTATCGGCGACTCTGCATCGAACGTGATGGTGGGCAACCACACGACGCTGCCGATGACTGTCGACCAGATGATCTATCACGCGCGTTCGGTAGTGAATGGCGTGAAGCGGGCACTCGTCGTATGTGATATGCCCTTTGGCAGCTATCAGACGGGCGAGCACGACGGTGTGGCCAATGCCATCCGTATCATGAAGGAGAGCGGTTGCGATGCCCTGAAACTGGAGGGTGGGGTGGAGATCCTGCCTACCGTCAAGCGCATCCTCGATGCTGGTATACCTGTGATGGGTCACCTGGGATTGACTCCGCAGTCAATCAACAAGTTTGGCACCTATGCTGTGCGCGCAAAAGAAGATGGCGAAGCAAAGAAGCTCATCAGCGACGCCCAGGCCCTGGCCGAGGCAGGGTGCTTTGCCGTCGTATTGGAAAAAGTTCCTGCCGCCCTGGCTCAGCAGGTGACAGCCTTGCTGCCTGTACCGACGATAGGTATCGGAGCCGGTCCGGAGTGTGACGGACAGATACTGGTCGTGGCCGATATGCTGGGTATGACACAAGGCTTCTCGCCACGGTTCCTGCGTCGCTATGCCGACCTGAACGCTGTGATGACCGATGCTATTGGCCAGTATGTCACAGATGTCAAGAACGGAGAATTTCCTAACGAGAAAGAATCCTATTGAGAATGGACAAGATAGGACGATACGAGTTTCTGGCTGAGCCCTTCCATTGCGACTTCAGCGGACAGATCTTCATGGGGCATCTGGGCAACCACATGCTCAATGCAGCTGACTTCCATTCTACGGACAGGGGATTTGGCATGAGCTATCTGAACACCATCCAGCGGACTTGGGTGCTCTCGCGCCTGGCTATCGAGATGGAGGAGATGCCCCGGCAGTATACGCGTTTCAATGTTGAGACGTGGGTGGAGAGCGCGATGCGCTTCTTCACGAATCGCAACTTCCGTGTGGTGTCTGCTGATGGAGAGCATGTCTTCGGATACGGACGCAGCATCTGGGCAATGATCGACACGGAGACACGCCAGCCTGCCGACATCTTTGCCATCGACAATGGCGCCATCAACGACTGGGTGGTGAGCGACAAGGAATGTCCCATCGCCAAAGGCGGCCGGGTGAAGATGGGCAACGACGCCGAACTGGTGCGTAGCATCGACACCTATTATAATGATGTGGATATCAACGGACATGTCAACTCTGTGAAATACATCGAGCATGTGCTTGACCTCTGGCCTGTCGAGTGGTATCGCGAGCATCGGATACGCCGCTTTGAGATAGCCTATGTGGCTGAGGCCCATGCCGGCGACCAGCTTTCGTTCTATGAGGAGAAGGCTGCCGACGGTGCCTACAACGTCCGCATGGTGAAGTCGGGTGGAGTAGAGGTGGCCCGGGCTGCCGTTCATTTTGAGTGAAAAGAAGATAACTATAACAACAAAAGACAATCATCGTATGAAAAAGTGGTTTCTATCAGCTGTAGTGGCATTGACCGCAACGACCGTACAGGCCCAGCAGAGTTACAATGTGACGGGTACGGCTCCAGCTGACGTAAAGAAAGTGTATGTCGTGACCGTGGGTAATCGCTTCACTCCTGTCGATAGTGCGGATGTGACAGCAGGTAAGTTTGCCTTGAAGGGCTCACAGCCAGAAAATGCTGTTCTTGGAGTAGGGACGACCGACTTTGCCTTGATGTTCATTAACGACGGCACACCTATTGAGGCTGACCTCGCCGCACAGACCCTGAAAGGATCGGCACAAAACGTGAAACTCAACGGCTATGACCGCGAGCTGACCGTGATCGACAATGAGATGGGCAAGATTATGGCCGCCGTCAGGAGCGGAGCTGTGTCTGAGGCAAAGATGGACTCAGTGGCAAATCACTATATGTCGCTGGCTGAGAAGAAGGAAGCCCGCGAGATTGAAATCGTCCGCGAGAATCTTGACAACATGATTCCCGTCGTATTCCTTCCTGATCTGACCCATAGTCTGGATTACAATCAGCTGAAAGAGTTCTGCAATGCTGATCGTCCTTACTACAACCACAGAGCGATGCTTCCGCTTATTATCCAGAGAGACAACCTGGCCAAGCGCCAACCGGGAATGATGTTTACCGACATGACCATCCCCGATATGGACGGCAAGGAGCACAAGCTCAGCGAGTGGCTGGGTAAGGGTCAGTACGTGATGATCGATTTCTGGGCATCATGGTGTGGGCCCTGTCGTCAGGAGATGCCCAACGTGGTGGCCAATTACGAAAAATACCATGCTAAGGGCTTCGAGATTATCGGCATATCCTTCGACCGTTCGGCTGAATCTTGGAAGAAAGCCGTTGAACAGATGAACATGAAATGGCCGCAGCTCTCAGACCTGGGCTACTGGCAGTCGGCAGCAGCTGGCGTCTATGGCATTAACTCCATTCCCGCCAGCATCCTCTTTGATGGCAGCGGAAAGATTATTGCTACCAATCTGCGTGACGAGAAATTGGGAGCAAAGCTAAAGGAACTTTACGGCATCTGATGCTCTGGCTCAGACCCGCCAAGCATGACGAGTAAATCACGGACGTAGCTGCGCTGCCAGTCGCGCACGTGAAAGCGAATCTCGTCATGCTGCAGCAAATCGAGATCGATAGGGACAAGGCCCTGGAGGCGCAGTGAGTCTGTGCGCCCCAGGGCTTTCTCTATGTCCTTCAGTCGTTGGTTGAGCTCATCGCTGTCAAGCTCGCAACATGCCTGCACCAGCTGGTTGAGGTAGAGCACTCCCTCAGCCGACGACTTACCGACGGGCTCCGTCCAGATTTCCTTTGTATAGCAAGCCGACGAGAATATCTGCACCAGAGCCTCCCGGGCTTGGTGCAGATGCTCCTCTTGATGGTAGTTGCTGGCCAGCGATATGAGTACGCTATGCATTGTTTTTCTGTTGCTTGGCAATGCGGTCTTTCACCTTGAAGACGTAAGCATCGATGGTGGCGACGGCAACGATGTTCACCACATCGCGGACAGAGGCTCCGAAGTCGACGAAATGGATGGCTTTGTTCAGTCCCATCTGGATGGGACCGATAATCTCGGCGTCGGCTCCTAGCATTTGTAGCATCTTATACGAAGAACGGGCACTGGTCAGATTGGGGAAAACCAGTGTGTTGACATCTTTTCCACAAAGGCGGGAGAAGGGGTACTGTTCGTCGCGCAGCTCACGGTCGAGGGCAAAGCCTATCTGCATCTCACCGTCGATGGGCAGGTCGGGATACAGCTCGTGCAACTGTTCGACGGCGTGCTTCACCTTTAGTGCACCGTCGCTGGTGGAACTTCCGAAGTTCGAGTGACTTATCATAGAGATGACAGGCTTCTCGTTGAAGAATCGAACGGCCGTTGCAGCCAGCTTCCCGATGTCGACCAGCGTGTCAGTATCGGGGTTTTCATTCACCAGCGTATCGGCAATATAGAGTGTGCCTCGAGGCGAGTTGATGATGTGCATGGCTCCGAAATGCTTGTACTCAGGACGGATGCCGATGACCTCCTTGACCACCTTTACCGTGTTGGAATATTTCGTGTAGAGACCTGTGATGAAGGCATCGGCCTCACCCGTCTCCACCATCATCATGCCGAAGTAGTTGCGCTCAAACATCTTGTCGTTGGCCTCCTGGAAAGTGTAGCCCTCGCGCTGTCGCTTTTCGGTGAGTATGCGGGCGTAGCGCTCGCGGCGCTCCTGCTCAGAGGGATGGCGCAGGTTGACAATCTCGATGCCCTCGAGTGAGAGGTCGAGACTCTTTGCCATCTTGGCAATCACCTCGTCGTTGCCCAGCAGGATGGGGTGACAGATGCCTTCGGCCTTAGCCTGGACGGCAGCCTTCAGCATTGTCGGGTGGACAGCCTCGGCGAAGACTACGCGCTGGGGATGGGCAGCGGCGGTGGCATAGAGCTTCTGGGTGAGCTTTGTCTCCTGTCCCAGGAGCACGCTGAGCGAGTCCTTGTACTGCTCCCAGTTCGTGATCGTCTTGCGGGCGACGCCGCTATCGATGGCAGCTTTCGCAACGGCGGCGCTCACCTCGCTGATGAGTCGGGGGTCGACGGGCTTGGGGATGAAGTAGTCGCGACCAAACCGGAGATTGTTCACCTTATAGACATCGTTCACCACGTCGGGTACTGGTTGCTTGGCCAGGTCGGCGATGGCGTTCACGGCAGCCAGTTTCATCTCCTCGTTGATGGCAGTAGCATGAACGTCAAGAGCACCGCGGAAGATGTAGGGGAAGCCAATCACATTATTTATCTGGTTGGGATAGTCGGTGCGACCGGTCGACATCAGCACGTCGGGACGGGCGTCCATAGCATCCTCATAGGTGATTTCGGGCGTGGGGTTGGCCAAAGCGAAGATCACGGGGGCGCTGGCCATCGAGCGCACCATGTCTTTCGACAGTACATTGCCCTTTGAAAGTCCCACGAAGACGTCGGCGCCATTGACGGCCTCAGCCAGCGTGTGGATGTCGGTACGGGTGGTAGCGAAGAATCGCTTCTGCTCGTTCAGGTCCTCACGGGCGATACTGATCACTCCCTTCGAGTCGAGCATGACAATATTCTCCTTGCGCGCGCCTATAGCCATATACAGTTTCGTACACGAGATAGCGGCTGCTCCGGCTCCGTTGACCACAATCTTCACCTGAGCAATGTCCTTGCCGATGACCTCCAGCGCATTCTTCAGGCCGGCTGCCGATATGATGGCCGTGCCGTGCTGGTCGTCGTGCATCACGGGGATATTGAGTGTGCGCTTCAGGCGTTCCTCGATATAAAAGCATTCAGGAGCCTTGATGTCTTCCAGGTTGATGCCGCCGAAGGTGGGGGCGATGCGCTCTACGGCTTCGCAGAACTTCTCGGGGTCTTTCTCGTCGACTTCAATGTCGAAGACGTCGATACCACCGTAAATCTTGAACAACAGTCCTTTGCCTTCCATGACGGGCTTTCCGCTCATGGCTCCGATGTCGCCAAGTCCCAATACTGCTGTTCCGTTGGAGATGACTGCCACAAGATTGCCCTTGTCGGTGTAGCGGTAAGCGTCGTCAGGGTTCTGCTGAATCTCCAGGCAGGGATAGGCGACACCTGGCGAATAGGCCAGTGACAGGTCGGTTTGCGTACGATATGCCTTCGTGGGCTTTACTTCAATTTTTCCAGGGCGACCGCTCTCGTGATAGGCGAGGGCCGCTTCTTTTGTTATCTTAACCATTTGTGCTGATATTAAAATCGCATGCAAAGGTACGAATAAGTGAGGGAAATGCAAAAGGAATTCAAGAATTTCTTTTCATTTCCGAGCGAAAGTACCTTCGAGCGCCAGCTCAGAGGTACGAATAAGTGTGGGAAATACAAAAGAAAAATCGATTTTTCTTTGGTTTTATGCTTACTTATTTGTACCTTTGCACCCAGTTAGAAGAGAATGGCAGACAATAGCAACATCAACTCCTATAGGCAGCAGCTACGTGAACGCATCGTCGATACGGCGATGCATGCTTTTGCCGAGCAGGGCATACGCGCAGTAAAAATGGACGACATCGCCCATCTGCTAGGTATTTCCAAGCGTACGCTCTACGAGCTCTACGAGAATAAGGAGGATCTGTTGTATGCCGGCGTGGAGAAATATCGTGTCAACAAGGAGCAGGAGCTGATCGAAAACGTGTCAAAGTTGAACAACGTCATAGAGATCGTGCTCTATTCCTTTTATACGAAGGTCGACGAGTTCAAGACGACTTCACCCATTTTTTATTCCGACCTCGAGCGCTATCCGCACGTGATGGAAATGCTGAAAAAGCAGAAAAGGCACAATCGCGACCGACTGATGAGCTTCCTTAGTAGGGGCGTCGAAGAGGGCTTTTTCCGTGATGATGTGAACTTCGACATCGTAGTGCTTCTCTTTGAAGCCATCGGCCAGCATGTGATGGTACGCCATCTCTACGAGCAATTCAACATTGAGCAGCTGTTCTTCAACATGGTCTTTCCTTCCGTCAGAGGCATCTGTACGGCGCGTGGCGTGGAATTGCTGGACCAACGCCTGGCCTTGGAGCGTCAGAGAAGGCAGCCGACTGAAGTCGGAGAGCGCAAAGAAAAACAATAATGAATCAAGTCGCACGTACTTTTATTCTTGTCGGACTGATAGTTGCCATTCTGCTGGCACTACATTTCCTGCCTAAACTGAGTGTCGGAGAAACGGACTTGCGACGGGTGAATATCCTGAGCGACATCCTGCCCGAGGTGCATGAGGACGACCTTGACGTCATTCCCGTCGTACCCGACGTGCCCAAGCCGATAGTAGCACAGCCTGCACCACAGCGCGACACGCTGATAGCCAGCAGCCAGCCGACACAGCCGGCCGACACCAGCCTGCCTCCGATGCCAATGCCCGAGGGCAGCGACAGCGCCGAAGTGCAGGCCACGGCCCCCGTGGCAACTGTTGACTCGGCGGCGCAGGGAGCACCGATCATACTCGACTATTCCCAGGGACGCCCCGGCGGAATGTATCATTTCTATCAGGCTCTTGCCCAGGCTGGTCAGCTAGGACGCCCGGTGCGCGTGGCCTATTATGGCGATTCGTTCATCGAGGGCGACATCTTCACGGCCGACCTGCGTGAACTTCTGCAGGACGCATTCGGAGGCAATGGAGTAGGGTGGGTAGACTGTGCCAGCCAGGTGCATGGCTTCCGTACCACCGTACAGCACAACTTCAGCGGAATACACGAATATGAAGTGGTGAAGCGGCC
Organism: uncultured Prevotellaceae bacterium; assembly: GCA_946539475.1. The sequence continues at coordinate 9,032 of CAMNHM010000052.1, forward strand.
CTTCAGCACAGCCAACCAGGGCATCGCACAGCGTTATTTCACAGCCTCCGAAGGTGCACGTATCACGTACAAGGGCGCAAAGGTGCGCCGCCATCTGGCCCAGTGGGACAAGGCCGTCTTCTACCTCCGCACGGGTAGTGGCGTCGTCTTGCGCACCACGCTCAATGGCGATACGACTGTCGTCGACAGCGTGGGCGCTTCCCAGAACCTGCAGGCCATCGTGCGTACGGCAGGCTTCGCCCCTGGCGACTCGCTGCAGCGGGCGCGCAGCATGAAGAGCGTCAGCTATCAGCTCAGCGGCATCGGCAGCGGGACGCTTTTCTACGGAGTGGCACTGGAGCCGAACGTCGGCGTCGTGGTCGATAATTTCAGCATGCGAGGATCGGCGGGCTATACACTTTCCAACATTCCTGCCGCCACGCTGGCCCAGTTTGCCGCACAGCGACCCTACGACCTCATCGTGGTGCACTACGGACTGAATGTGGCCAACAGCCGACAAGGCAACTACTCCGGCTATACACGACAGATGGGAGAGGCCATCGACCATCTCCGCCGCGCCTATCCGCAGGCGAGCATACTGGTCGTCAGCATGCCCGACCGCGACCAGCGGACTGATGCCGGACTGAGGACAATGAGGGGCGTGGAGTCGCTCGTGGCCTACCAGCAGCTCATGGCCAGCGACCATGCCGTCAGCTTCTTCAACCTCTTCGAGGCAATGGGAGGTCGCGAGAGCATGAAGACGCTGGTGGACAAAGGACTGGCCAACAAGGACTACACGCACATTAACTTCAAGGGCGGGCGCCATCTGGCACGATTGCTCTACGACGGACTGATGGCGGGCTATCACAGCTATTTCCCTTAAATTACTGAAACGATGATCGACCAGATACTGCAACAACTGACATACAACCCCGACGCTCCGCTGATATTCTCCTCCGGGCTGTTCCTGTTCCTCTTCCTCGGATTCTCGTTCGTCTACATGCTCCTGCAGCATACGCGTACGTTGAGGCTCATCTTCGTGACCCTCTTCTCCTACTACTTCTACTATAAGTCGAGCGGATTCTACTTCTTCCTGCTGGCTGTCGTCACAGTGAGCGACTACTTCATAGCGCGAAAGATCAGCGACCTGAAAAGCGGAGCAGAAGGCCAAATCGAAAATCGAAAATCAATCAATCGTAAATCACAGTGGCTCGTCGGCTTGTCGCTCGTCATCGATCTGGGGCTGTTGGCATATTTCAAGTACACCAATTTCTTCGCGGGCATGTGGGCGCAGATGGTCGGAGCGAACTTCCAGCCGTGGGACATCTTCCTGCCTGTGGGCATATCGTTCTTCACTTTCCAGTCGATGTCCTATGTCATCGACGTCTATCGTGGCGACCTGAAACCGCTGCCGGCGTTGCTCGACTACGCCTTCTACGTGTCGTTCTTCCCGCAACTCGTGGCAGGGCCCATCGTACGCGCACGCGACTTCGCTCCGCAGATACGCCGACCGCTGGAGATTACTCAGGAGATGTTTGCCCGGGGCGTGTTTTTCATCATGATAGGACTGTTCAAGAAGGCGGTCATCAGCGACTATATCTCGCTGAACTTCGTAGACCGCATCTTCGACAACCCCTCGCTCTACAGCGGTGTGGAGAACCTGCTGGGGGCCTACGGCTATGCGATGCAGATCTATTGCGACTTCTCAGGCTATAGCGACATGGCCATAGGCATCGCACTGCTGCTGGGATTCCGATTCCCCATGAACTTCAACGCACCCTACACCTCGCAGAGCATCACCGACTTCTGGCGCCGATGGCACATCTCGCTATCCTCCTGGATTCGCGACTACATCTATATCTCAATGGGTGGCAACCGAAAGGGCAAGCTGCGCCAGTACGTCAACCTTATCGTCACAATGCTCCTCGGAGGACTGTGGCACGGCGCCAGCCTCAACTTCGTGGCATGGGGAGGCATGCACGGCGTGGCTCTGGCCGTTCATAAGTGGATGCGCGAGAACGTCTTCCACCACGACAAGCACTACGTCAGCCACGGATGGCGGCGCGTGCTGGCCGTCGTGCTGACGTTCCACTTCGTCGTCTTCTGCTGGATATTCTTCCGCAACCATACCTTCGAGGCCTCCTGGACGATGATCAGCAAGATATTCACCGACTTCCATCCCGAACTCTTCCTACAGGTGGTGGAGGGCTACTGGGCAGTCTTCGCCATGATTCTCTTTGGCTATGTCACCCATTTCGTGCCCGACCGATGGACGGAGGCCTGTGTCGCTGTCATCAAGCGGGGTGGCGTCTTGCTGGCAGCCCTGCTGATAGCTGCCGTCATCTTCATCGTCATTCAGGTGAAGAGCTCCGAGATACAGCCTTTCATCTATTTCCAGTTCTGACGCCAAGGCTATTCCTGTGACATGCATTTGTCCTTTCACTCCCTACGGTAGAACAAGTGCGAAACTGCATTGTCACAGAGGCTAAGAACTAGGCTGACGGGCTGTAGGGTGGTAGCAGGCAATTCGAAAGTATCGTTCACGCCGGGAAATTCTCTAGAGAATTTGAGCGTCAGGACTATCCTCACGCCCCGTAAGTGCCGTTCTCACGGCTGAATTCTCTAGAGAATTTATCGCCCATTCATATATTTGCCAAAACGAAGTGGTAAGGTTGATGCGCTTCAGGTCGGTTCTGTCAGCCTTATGTCTGCTCGGACTTGCTCGCTTTGCTCTGCAATGACCTTATGTCAACCTTATGTCAACCTCTGACAACCTCAAACAGGTTGCAAACCCTTTGTACATCGGCGTTATGTCAACCTGACAACCTATTTTTGAAAAATCTCTGGTAAATTGACTTTTTCAATACTGTTTGCAAAACGCTATGCTGTTTGTGCATCCATATTCTACGGCGCAACACGTATCCAGTCGGCTTCCACCCAGCCGCGGTCGCAGGCAGGGTCGCTCTCGGCTGACACAAAGCCAAACTTTGCGCCTATCCATTTGCCCTCCTTCATCTGGAACTCGTCGCCGCAGTCCTTGAATGTCTTGCCGTCGGCACTGTAGGCGAATCGCAGCTTCGAGTTGTCGACGGAGAGGCGCAGGTAGATGTCTTCGTGGATGCCGGGACGGTATTGGGTCTTGTCGACGAGCGTGGGCTTCAGCGTGGCGATGAGGCTTTCTGTCTGCTGGCGCCCTTTGTCGGCTGCCTGACAGGTCATCTGCAGCAGCTGGAACTCGCTGCCCTGGCGACGGACGACGAGGGCCGAATAGTCGAGGCCCATCATGATGAGACCGCCGAACTGGCCGTCGGCCTTCGACGTCATGCGCAGCTTAGTGGTGACGGTGAACTTGTCGGCGGGTGTCTTCTGCAGCAGCATGTTGGGCACCTCCCACAGGTTCTTCCAGCTTTCGGGCAGCTTGTGGGTGTAGATGCGGAAGGTGCCGAAGGCTGTAGGGACGCCGTACTTCTCGTCGTAGTTGGCCTGCCACTGCCATTGCTTGCCAAGGGAGGGGGAGTCGAACTCGTCGCTCTCGGCGGGATTGACGACTGTCGTCGACGACGATTGAGGCTTTTTGTAGGTAATGACGGGCTCGCCCTTCCGTCCCATGATGGGCCAGCCGCTCGTCCAGTCGACGGGCTGCAGGTGGACGACGCGCCCGTAGGCTTCCTTGTCCTGGAAGTGAAGGAACCAGTCCTCGCCGTATTTAGTATGCACCCAGCCACCTTGATGAGGGCCGTTGACGATGGTCTTGCCCTGGGCTAGCACCACTTTGTGCTCATAAGGGCCGTATGGCGATTTCGAACGCATGGCCAGCTGGAAGCCTGTGGGCACACCACCGGCCGGACAGAGAATCCAGTACCAGCCGTCGCGCTTGTAGAACTTGGGACCCTCGCAGGTGTGGTTCTCGTTGCCGTTGCCATCAAAGACGATGACGGGTTGGCCGATGGCACGCGTACCGTCGGCACTAAGTTCGCGGACGGTGAGCACTGAGGCAAACTTTGCACGTGAGTTCGCCCATCCATTCACGAGGTAACAGCGCCCGTCGTCATCCCAAAGGGGTGTGGTGTCGATGTAGCCCTTGCCTCTGATTACGCACACGGGGGCATCCCATTTGCCGGCAGGATCCTTGGTCTTCACCATGTAGACGCCATTATCCGGATCGCCCCAGTAGATGTAATATTCGCCATTGTGATAGCGGATGCTGGGGGCCCAGACGCCCGCACCGTGACGGGGTGTGCTGAAATGCTGTTGAAGGGCGTCGTCACCTTCGTAGAGCGATGTCAGGGCATGGCCCACGATCTCCCAGTTGACAAGGTCGCGGGAGTGCAGGATGGGCAGGCCGGGAACGCATTGGAAGGAGGATGCCGTCATGTAGTAGTCTTCGCCCGATGGACCTACGCAGACATCTGGGTCGCTGTAGTCGGCATTGACGACGGGATTGGTGTAGGTGCCGTCGCCGTTGTCGGGACTCCACACCTGTGACTTGTACTGGGCATGTGCTGCCAGGGGAAGTGCGGCTAGCACGAGAAGCAATTTCTTCATAGTCGTTTAATTCGCAGTTTGTAGTTGTTGTTATTATAGTCTATATGCATGGCTCGCAGCAGCTCGTTGTCGTTCTCGGGGTTGAGCAGAGGCTGCAGTGCCAAGGCAACGTGACCCATCGTGCGGCGAAGGTTGACCTCTACGCAGGGGTGCAGTATGTTGGAGCCTTGGCTGCCGTCGGCTGCAACTATCATCATGTCGATACCGAATGGGCCGCGATACTTGCCGCGAAGGAAGTCTCCCAGATAGGTGCAGATATTCTGCTGCACGTGGTCGATGAGCTCGATTGGAATATACCTGTTGAGCTGTTCCCGCTTGGCCTGCTCCGTGGCTATGAGGTTGCCCGTGTAGGCACCGTTGGAGGTGTGGAAAAGCGACAGTCCTTCGAAGCTCACGGAGCCCTGCCCGTCGGACGTGAACTCCATGCCGAAGTCCTTTACCTTATTATAATAGGGCTCTGTCATCACTGTGCCCTGTGCCGAGAGCGTGTTTCTCAACCAGCCGGAGAAGGAGGGCGACTGAAGGACATCCTCGCTGCTGAGGAAACGGACGCCACGCCCGCTGCTGCTCCAGGGGGCTTTTACTACCAGCCTGCCGTAGGACTTCAGCAGTTCGTGGACCTCGTCGGTGGAGCTGCACTCGAATGCTTCGCCCGCCATGCCGGGCTCCTTGATCGTCGTAAGGAGCTGGGCAGCAGTACGGCGATGCGACAGCTGACGGATGACTTCGATCTCTTGCGGACTGGGCAGGCAACCCTCGTCGACACCCATCTCCGTAAGCGACCTGCGCACAGCGGCGTCCCATCCCCACGGCTCAACGTGCGTCACCTGATCCATCCACTTACGATCGTCAGATGAGGACGGGACGTTGCTGATGAACCGCCTGGTGTTCACTTTCATGAAGCGCGTGCCGCGGATGGCCTTCTCAAGATTTTCGACAAGAACCAGGTCGCCCTTGTCGGCATAGAGGGCCGGGAGCCACCCCAGGTCGTAGCGAAGTTGACGGCCTGCATGGGGGGCCGTGAAGTTCTTAAGACCGCTGGCCAGCGCAATGTCATGCTCAGGATTGAAGATGTGTAACGTCATGTTTCTTGCTATTTGTCGGCAAAGTTAGTGAAAAAAGTCGATATCTTTCTTCTTTTTCAATTTTTTTATGTAACTTTGTGCCCATATTTCCTAAATGCAGAGCTTACGTTATTTACAACTTAATAAATTTAAACACACATGAACATTCCATTTGCTTTCTGGCTTGTGCCCATCGCTTCATTGGTGGCGCTTGCCATGGCGTGGTTCTTTTTCCGCTCGATGCTGAAGGCCGATGAGGGAACACCACGCATGAGAGAAATCGCAGGACACGTGCGCCACGGTGCCATGGCCTATCTGAAACAGCAGTACAAGGTGGTGACCATCGTCTTCGTCGTCCTCGCCGTTGTGTTCGCATTCATGGCTTATGTGCTGAAGGCGCAGAACCCGTGGGTGCCATTCGCTTTCCTCACCGGAGGATTCTTTTCAGGACTGGCAGGATTCTTCGGTATGAAGACTGCTACCTATGCCTCGGCCCGCACGGCTAATGCCGCACGTAAGAGTCTCGACGGAGGACTGAAGATCGCGTTCCGTTCGGGAGCCGTGATGGGACTTACGGTCGTCGGACTCGGATTGCTCGACATCGCTATTTGGTTCCTCGTCCTCTCGTTCTTCTATCATGGTGACAAGATGGCCCTCATAACCATCACCACGACGATGCTGACTTTCGGTATGGGTGCATCGACGCAGGCTCTCTTCGCTCGTGTCGGTGGAGGTATCTATACGAAGGCTGCCGACGTGGGCGCTGATATCGTAGGTAAGGTGGAGGCCGACATCCCCGAGGACGATCCGCGCAATCCCGCTACCATCGCCGACAACGTGGGCGACAACGTGGGCGACGTGGCAGGAATGGGTGCCGACCTTTACGAGAGCTACTGTGGCTCTATCCTGTCGACGGCCGCACTAGGCGCAACAGCCTTCGCTATGGTGCCTGATATGCAGCTGCGTGCTGTCATCGCTCCGATGCTGATTGCGGCTGTGGGCGTATTCCTAAGTATCTTCGGTATTTATCTCGTGCGTACAAAGGAAGGTGCAACGATGAAAGACCTCCTACATTCGCTTTCATTGGGAACCAACGTGTCTGCCGTACTCATCGCCGGCGCAACCTTTGCCATACTGTATCTGCTCGGTATCGAGAATTGGCTTGGCTTGTCGTTCTCAGTCATCAGCGGACTCGCTGCTGGCGTGATCATCGGTCAGGCAACGGAGTACTATACCTCTCATTCTTATAAGCCTACTCAGAAGATTTCTGAGGCAGGACTCACCGGGGCCGCAACGGTTATCATCAAGGGTATCGGAACGGGAATGATGTCAACCTGCATACCTGTCGTAACCATCGGTGTGGCCATTATGATGAGCTATCTCTGTGCTAATGGCTTCAACATGGAAATGTCGGCCGAAGCACTCTCTCACGGACTCTATGGAATAGGAATCGCTGCCGTTGGTATGCTCTCAACACTGGGCATCACATTGGCAACTGATGCCTATGGCCCCATTGCCGACAATGCCGGTGGTAATGCTGAGATGAGTGAACTGGGCGAGGAAGTGCGTCAGCGCACAGATGCACTCGACGCGCTGGGCAATACTACTGCCGCAACGGGTAAGGGCTTCGCCATCGGCTCTGCTGCACTCACGGCTTTGGCTCTCCTGGCTTCTTACATCGAAGAGGTGAAAATCGCCATGGAACGCGCTGGCACAACGCTGACCAACCTGAAAGGTGAGATTATTTCTGCTGCCGATGCTACGATACCTGACTTCATGAACTACTTCCAGGTTAATCTGATGAACCCCAAAGTCCTCGTCGGAGCATTCATTGGAGCAATGGCGGCCTTCCTGTTCTGCGGACTGACAATGGAGGCTGTTGGACGTGCTGCACAGAAGATGGTGGAAGAAGTGCGCCGACAGTTCCGTGAGATTAAGGGTATTCTCGAAGGAAAGGCAACGCCCGACTATGGATCGTGTGTGGAGATCTCTACCCGTGCTGCTCAGCACGAGATGATCCTGCCGTCGCTTCTGGCTATCGCTATTCCCATCGTAGTCGGCATGGTGCTTGGCGTTGCTGGTGTGCTGGGACTTCTCGTTGGCGGACTGGCTGCTGGATTCACGCTTGCTGTCTTCATGGCTAATGCTGGTGGCGCGTGGGACAATGCTAAGAAAATGGTGGAAGAAGGGCATTTCGGTGGAAAAGGCTCTTTTGCCCATAAAGCAACGATCGTGGGCGACACCGTTGGCGATCCATTTAAGGATACGAGCGGTCCCTCGCTCAACATTCTCATCAAGCTCATGTCGATGGTTAGCATAGTGATGGCTGGACTGACAGTCCTCTTCTCATAGCTCAATACGGAATAATAGCTTTTATGGCCCCTTATATATTAATAATGTATATGGGGCCATAATTGTAAACAATCGCGAAAATCTTTCTTTTTTAGTGAAAAAAGTCCCGGAAATATTTTGGTGATCGGTAGAAAGTTCGTACCTTTGCATCCGCTAAACAGGCAGGTAGC
>CAMNHM010000053.1 GCA_946539475.1 uncultured Prevotellaceae bacterium
ATCCGGTGCTAACGCATTGATAGTCAGTTAAAGTCGTTTTCGAGGAGGAAAGTAAACATCCGCTATTCAACTAAATGCCAAAGAGACGCGCCCCTCATCGGTTGTGTCTCTTTTTGAAATCAGGAGGGGCACACAAGGAAAAAAAAGGTGAACATGGCAAAATAAAAGTACGAACGAAGAAAGATGAAAGTTGTTTTGGCGATTGACTCATTCAAAGGCTGCATCAGTTCTGTAGAGGCGAACTCAGCAGCGGCAGAGGGCATCAGAGCCATGTGCCCTGATGCTGAGATCCTACAGGTGCCCGTCAGTGATGGCGGGGAGGGATTCCTAGACGCGTTCTATGCGGCTACTAGTAGGCAACTTAATAAGGAATTGGATGAGGAACATGCCCAGCAAGCGGGTGGTTATCAGGAGAAAGGAGGCGAAGCCCAAATAGTTGAAGTCACCGTGAGAGACCCTCTCATGCGACACATCATGGCAAGATATCTGTTGCAAGAGGAGACCGCAATCATCGAGATGGCTCAAGCCAGTGGGCTGACTTTACTGTCTGAAGAAGAGCGCAACCCACTAATAGCCACGACCTATGGCACCGGACAGATTGTGGCCGACGCTGTCAAGCGTGGGGCAAAACATGTCATCGTGGGGCTTGGCGGTAGTGCGACAAGCGATGCTGGGATAGGCATGCTACGCGCCCTTATTGACACTTTTGCAAAACAGGGGTCGTGGGATGACATTAAGGAGTTGAAGGATGTGCGTTTCACCATTGCCACTGATGTCACGAATCCGCTATATGGCGAAAAGGGCGCTGCCTACGTCTTTGGGAGACAAAAGTTTGGGGCTGAAAAACATCTGTCAGACAAGCTGCGCCTGCTCGATGAGCGAGCACGGAAGTTCGCTGAGGTCTCTGCACGTCACTTCGGCTTCGACCGATCTACGGCTGAAGGGGCAGGAGCAGCAGGTGGCTTAGGGTATGCATTCCTGGAATATCTCAATGCCGAGAGCATATCGGGCGTCAAGCTATTGCTCGACACCATCAGATTTCGCCAAATTGCGAGGGATGCTGATCTCATCATCACGGGAGAGGGTTCTGCCGACCGTCAGACGTTGATGGGTAAACTGCCGATGGGCATCCTTAAGCATGCTGCCGACACGCCCGTTGCCCTACTAGCAGGAAAGGTCAGCCACCGTGAAGAGCTTCTGCAGGCAGGCTTCAGACATGTTGAATGCATCAATCCTCCTGGCCTCGCTCTCGCTGAAGCAATGCTCAAGGAGGTAGCGCAGCGAAATATCAGCCTGACGGCTGGCCGTCTATGTCATATCAGATGAGTGACTTTTATCTTCTGCCAACTCTTCCCTATTCCAAGTGCCATATTGGCCGCATCCCTGGTTATGAGTTCGCCTTTCTGGAGTCCAGCAATAGCCTGTTTCAGCTCTTGCAGACCGCTACCAGAAACGCCGAACAAATCCTTTAGCACGGCATCATTCTGCTGTTGTTGTTTCATAATCAGCGGATACTGGGCGGCTACAAAAGTACAAAAAATATAAGCAATTAAAGAAGACAACCAGAACAACTTGGGACCGCTCGCGCTCTGCTCGCTTGCAAGGCAAGAACTATCTTTAGCTGCGTTCTGCTACTTGCCTTTTCTCCGCCAGCCAGTACTCCATGTGCTGTGAGGTGCGCCTGCTCCGGAAGCTGAACTGTACGTCGTTCAGGGCGTTGCCGACTTTCTTGAACGGGGTCTCGGGGTCGAAACTCTGATAGCGGGATGCCAGCAGCTGGCTGATGTCGGCCAGGCTCCACCATCGAGCCTGCTCCGTCTCAGCGGGGCAGCGGAACGTCTCGCCAATCATTTCTACCAGGTCGTTCAGCCGCTGGTAGGGCTCGTTCTCCTCTATCAGTGTCTGTATCTCACTATCGTTCAACCAGTAGCGCTCGCCGCTGTTGAACAGGTGGAGAGCCTGCGCGAAGAGCTGGCGATGGTTGAGTGTGTCGTCGGAATTGATGTTTCCCGTGACGCCGACGCACACGAAGCGGCGCGAGCCCGTGGGGTCGACGAGCGGCTTCATCTGATTCGTAGTGCCTATAAAAGAGGTATAGCGGCGATACTTGCTGATGGTCTTGCCATAGGGCGGTCGGAACTTCACGTCGGCCGACGACAGCAGGTATTTCAGCACAATCTGTTGCGACGAGGTGGTCTTGTCGAACTCGTCGATGTTGATCAGTGCAAAGGAGGTGAGGGCGATGTTCAGGTCGAACTCGTTCCTGAAGTTGATCTTGTCGTTGTAATAGTCGCGCAGCTCCTTGGGCAGCAGCATCTTGCAGAAGCGTGTCTTGCCGCATCCCTGCCGGCCTATGAGTAGTGGTGTCAGCGCGTTGCCCGTCAGCTGGCGGTCGCTCTCTCGCCACTGTGCCACCATGCCTATGAGCCACATCTTCAGGTACTTCGTCCAGTGCGGCTGGTCGGTAGGCACTCGCCGGGCGAGCTCGCTGATATGGTCGTGGCCGTCCCACTCAGGCAGCTTGTCGAGCCACGTGTTCACGGGGTCGTACTGCTCGATGCGCATCGAGTCGATATATCGGTTCATGCTCTTGTCGAAGCCTTTCAGCCCCAGCTCGGCAGCAGCGATCGACATGCTGTTGCGCACCTCTGGCGTCAGTGAGCGGAACTCCTGGTCGTCAGAGAATTTCTCACGATATTCGGCGACGCCCGTCAGCAGGTTCTTGCGCAGCTCGTAGTTGGAGTTAAGGAAAATCTCCGTCTTCATCGCCTGCAGGGTCTCGTCGGGTACGCTCTTCAGCCGACGCGCCTTGTGCTTCTCGCGATAGTCGGCCTGCTCAGCCACGCTGTAGACCGTCTGGAAGATTTTCTCAACCATCATCCGGTCGCGGTTCAGCACGGGGTGGAGCATCGTCAGGCCCTGCGCATGAGCCTTGGGGATACCCTCGTCCAGACACATCGAAGCAATCATCATCAGCAGCGAGGCCTCACGCTCCTCGTCGGGCAGCTCGAAATAGCGCCCCAGCACATGGTCTACGATGAACGCCCAGTTCAGCTGGTAGCTGCGCGTGATGGTCCGTCCGGGCATCAGCATGTCCTCCTCGCCGCTGATGCTCACGGGCTGAGGCTGGTCGTGCTTCCGGGTGTCGGCATAGAACGGGCGGGCCTCGGCGTTGAAGCCCATCTCCGGGTCGGCACTCATATAGACTGTGCGGTCGAGGCGAGGCTCGAGGTACTCGATGTCGAAGCCGAACTGACTCTGGTAGGCCCTGCGAGCCGTCTGGTAGAGGTTAAGGTGGAACTGCCGGATCTCGTCCTCGCCCTTCGGTAGCCTGCCTTCCTTCGCCTGGCTGCCCTCCTTCGGCAGGGCTTGTGAAGGCTCCCCGTACAGCTCTCCACGGCAGACGATCTTCACGCTCTTGCCCGAGCCGCCCAGGAAGCACATCAGCGTCTCGGGCATCTTCTTGGCCAGCTCCCTGATTTCCACGGCCTTCTCGTAGGTCTGAAGGCCGTTCACCTCCAGCACCACCAGCCCGTTGTAGCCAACCATCCTCCTCTCGCCCTTATAGTTCATATAGTCAGCGGCGAAGCACACCCTCGGCAGCCTGATGCCGCCTTTCCAGTTGGTGGCTATCTGGCCGTCCTCCAGTCGCAAGGTCTTCATCAGGTGATACACCGTTCTCACCTCCCTCACACCATCCTCTATCACTCCGTTCTTGATGGCAGCCGCCATCTCCTCCGGCTCTACGCGGGTTATCACGTCCTTGGCACCTTCTCTCTTCAGTATTGTTACTTTCATATCGTCAGTCTTTGTCTTAAGTTCAAAGTTTTACCTTGCAAAGATACAAAATATTTCTCTATCTGCCAAATAAAAATCCGACAATCTACATACACACCTACACTAAATCAGACAAATCACTTGATTTTAAGCATTTTCCACAAAAAGTTACATACACATTACCTACACTTTACCTACACACCACCTACACTATTTCGGCACAAAAGCCCCAATCAGGCTTTGCGAAACAGGGAGATGACGGCCATTGAAGACCGTCCTGAAGCGCCCTCACCCTACTCGTTCCACCTGTTTTTCAGTATCAAGCCCACCAAATTCTCTAGAGAATTTAACGCAAAGAACCGTTCTTAGCATCGCTCTGCTTACGGCTGACGCTCAAATTCTCTAGAGAATTTGTCGGCAAGTATATCATCTGCAACTCTTTTGCAGGGAGCGCAAAGCCGATCAGGTCGGTTGTGAAGGCCTCTGCCCTGCCTGTTTTACGCGCCAATGAGCAGTTTTAGTGTAGGCGGAGTGTAGGTAGAGTGTAGGTAAAGTGTAGGTAAAGTGTAGGTTAAATTTCAGAGAAATGCCAGTATACAAAGGCGAACCTAGAGATTTAGTGTAGGTATGTAGGTAGATCAGCTAAAAAAAATACGACTTGTACTTCCGCATCCAGTTCTTCAGGCGCTGATAGCCCTCGACGCCAAGGATGGTGAGTCCGCCATACTGGCAGGTCTTGGCCAGCCCGAAGAGTACCGTCCACAGCACACCTTTGGCAGCAGCGCTGATGGGCAGCAGCATCTGCGCAAAGGAGAGGACGTAAAAGGGTATGCAGCAGGCGAGGACAATCACTCCCGTCCGAAACGAGAGCGACTGCAGCCACGTCTTGAGTTTTTTCCACATCTGCTTCATCTATCAGAAGAATTTCACCACCTCGTCCAACGGGCGGTGGTCAGGCTGAGTGGGCTCTTTGGCCCTGTATCCCAACGCGATGACAGCCATTACCGTCTCGTTTTCGGGAATGTTGAAGTGGCGCCGCAGGGCGTCAGCATCGCGCATGCCCATGATGAGCGTGTCGAAGCCCATGGCTCTTGCCTTGAGAATGAGGTAGCAGTTACTCAGCCCATTGTCGTAGGCTCCCCATCCGTCGCCCACCTCGTTCGTGGGCTTCCCCTGGAAGAAGCCCGACTTGCCACGCTCGAATGTCGAGACAATGAGCACGGGCGCCTGCTTGATACGGTCCTTGTTGCCACCCACCATGTTCTGAACGGCAGCCACCTGCTCGTCGCTGATGGCGACATAGTACTTCGTGGGCTGTCTGTTAGCCCACGAGGGAGCCTCTTGTACTGCCTTGAGCAGGCTACGCACCTCTGCCTCAGAGATTTTCTTCGAGGCATCATAGCTGCGCACACTCCTGCGGGTGGCGAGCACCTCGTCGAACGATGGCGAGGAGACGCTGGCAGAGCTGACGTCGCCCTTGACAGCCTCCACGCTATAGCCTGCCTTCCGCAGCAGCGCGAGCACGCCGTCGTCGCCCGTGAGATGGGCAGCTCCCACGGCGAAGAAGGTCGGACGGTCGGCCATCAGGGCGGGCATCTTCGTCAGCCAGTCGGCATTGCGGTCGCTGACCAGCTTGGCGTCCTCCTCAGGCGAGGAGTCGCACGAGGAGTTGAGTTTCTGGTCCATGGCCTCCTCGAGCGCCTTGAGGTCCTGACGGTAGAAGGCGTCGACGATTTGAGAGGTCATGTCGTCGAAGAATGCTGCGTTGTCGACCTGACACATCAGCAGTTCCTTCTGTCGCTCGAGCGTCTGCCCCATATAGAGGGTCTTGATCTGGAAGTCGATCGTCTCCAGCCCGCTGACAGCCTTTCCTCTCTCGCGCGCGTACCTTTGAAAATACTCGTCGAAGAGATTCTGCGTGTCGAGCATGCCACGATGCTTGATGCACGAGAGGAGGCTGAACTGCGTGCTGAGGGCTGACGGCGTCAGGCTTCCCAGCTGCTGTGCGAGGAGCGGATTGCTCATGTCCATACCCATCAGCCCCTTCATGTAGGCGTTCAGACGGTTCATCTCGTCAGCGCTGAGGAGCTTGCTGAGCGTCATCCCCTCGGGCAGGGTCATCGCCTGTTGCACGCGCTTCAGCATTTCCTCGTCCCTCATGTTAGCCATGTCGAGCTCGCCCACTACTTGCTGACAGTCGTCGAGTGCCTGTCGGATGCCAGGTATGGAGTCGACGAACGTGGCTTCAGCCAGATGGTAGGTGCCCACGATGTAGGAGGGAGCCTTGAGTCCGTTACCTGAGATTTTGTACAGGAGCTGCGCCCTGACGCCTATGACGGCAAGGGCAAGGATGATGGTTACTGCGATCTTTTTCATTGTCCACTTTGGTGTTTGTTGGTTCATTTATCGTGCAAAGGTACAAAGAAAAAACGACAATGTGACAAAAGCGAAAGAAAATAGTAGTTATGACAAACAAATAATGCAAAAATAGTCGTAACTTTGCAGGCAAATCGATTACCTAAAAAGAAACTGTTATGATGAAGACCGTAAGATTCCTGCTTTCAGCAGTAGTACTAGCAACCCTGTCGCTCACGACGATGAGCATGACCACCGACGACGCACCCACCTCGCGTATTCTCGAGGGAGGCGGCAGCGGCCCCTACAAAGCTATCATGAAGGCCGAGGCGTCGCTGCCCGCCCACACCATCTTCGTGCCCCAGGACCTCGCACCTTTCGGCGAGAAGAACCCGCTGCCCGTCCTCGTATGGGGCAACGGTGCCTGTGCCAACTCACCCTTCGAGCATGTGAACTTCCTCAACGAGATTGCCTCCCACGGGTACATCGTCGTCGCCACCGGCTACATGCCCAAGGAGGGTGAGCGCTATCGCGGAGCCATGTCGACGACAGAGCAGCAGCTGGAGTCGATGGACTGGGTGATGAAGCAGAACGAGGACAAGGCATCGCCCTACTACAAGAAGATCGACACGAAGGCCATCGCCGTCGCCGGCATGTCGTGCGGAGGGTTGCAGACGCTCTACAACTGTGCCGACAAGCGCATCAAGACGCTGATGGTCTGCAACAGCGGACTCTTCAACACGGAGAACGCCGCCAGTGCCGTCGGTGGTATGCCGATGCCTCCCAAGTCGAAGCTGAAGGAGATCCACACGCCCGTCATCTACATCCTTGGCGGCGAGACCGACATTGCTTACGGCAACGGCATGGACGACTTCCATCGCATCGACCACGTGCCGGCTTGCGCCACGAACCTTCCCGTAGGTCATGGTGGCACGTACGCCCAGCCTTATGGCGGAGAGTTCTCAGTAGTGGCTCTCGCCTGGCTTGACTGGCAACTGAAAGGCAGCGAGAAAGGCGCCAAGATGTTCAAAGGCGCAGACTGCGAGCTGTCGAAGCGCGAGGGATGGACGATTGAGAAGAACGCTAAATTTGAGACGCTGAAATGAAAAAGCTACTTACTATCACCGTTGCATGTGTGCTGGCAATAGCCGCTCATGCTGAGAGTGTTCCCTTTGGGAAGGGGACAGTCACGGTGACTCCTGTTGCGAAGAATGCCGTCCGCATTCAGTATGCTGAACACGCCGAGCAGAGCGACCTGCCCGACTGGCTCTATGTCAGGCACGACCGCGAGGCGAACCCCGACGTGAAGGTCGACATCGACGCCCAGCGCCAGGAGCTCCGCGTAAAGAATGCTGCGGGGAAGGTGGTCTTCACAGCCCATCGCCATCAACACCAAAATGGGGAGGCCCTGCTGGCCTTCAACACACCTGCTGACGAGAGCCTCTTCGGATTGGGACAATTCCAGGACGGCTATGTCAACCTTCGTGGGCTGCAACGGCGACTGACGCAGGTAAACACCCAGATCTCGATCCCCATGCTGCTCTCGAGCAAGGGCTATGGACTGCTATGGAACAATTACGGTCTCGTCGACTTCAACCCTGCCAGCCAGCACGTTGCCCTCCGTCAACAGGCGCAGAATGCCGAGGGACAGGCGGAAGTGGTGAACGTCACGTCGACGGAGGGAGGACGCCAGGAGGTACGTCGTCGCAACGTGTTCGAGGCCGTCCTCGACCTACCAGAGGACGGCGACTACTCACTACTGCTCGACGTTGGTCAGAAGATGGCACGCCGCCACAACCTGACCATCGACGGCAAGACCGTCATCGAGATGCAGAACGTATGGCTGCCGCCCACAGCCTCGACCATCGTCAATCTCAAGGCCGGTCGGCATCAGCTCAAGGCTGAGCTGTCGCGAGGCGACACCCCCGTGGTCTACTATCAGAAGGTGAGCGACGAGCAGGTGCTGCGTTCGCCCGTCTCCACGGGCGTCGACTACACCGTCTTCATCGGTACGCCCGACGAGATCATCGCCACCTATCGCCAGCTGACAGGCCCCGCTCCGCTGATGCCCCGCTGGGCATTGGGCTACATTCATTGCCGCGAACGATTCCACAGCTCTGACGAGATTCTGCAGACTGCCCACCGCTTCCAGCAGGAGCAGATGCCTGTTGACGTGCTCGTTCAGGACTGGCAGTATTGGGGTAAGTACGGATGGAATGCGATGCGCTTCGACGAGGAGCACTATCCCGATCCGCGTGCCCTGACCGACAGTCTCCATCGCATGGGAATGCGACTGATGGTCAGCGTATGGTCGAAGATCGACAAGAACTCGGAGGTGGGTCGCCAGATGGTGGCCGACAACTTCTATATCCCTAATACCGACTGGATAGACTTCTTCAACCCTGAGGCAGCCGCCGCCTATTGGAAGAACTTCAGCCAGCGCCTGGTGCCCTTAGGCATCGACGCCTGGTGGCAGGACGCCACTGAGCCTGAGAACGACGACCTGGCAGGCCGGCGCGTCAACGGCGGTCGCTGGGCAGGCGAGCAAGTGCGCAACGTCTATCCGCTGCTGGTCAACAAGACTGTCTACGAAGGTTTGCTTCGCGACGACGCCAACCGTCGTCCGATGATTCTCACGCGCTGCGGTTTCCCTGGCATCCAGCGGTATGGCTCAGCCATGTGGAGCGGTGATGTGGGCAACGACTTCGAGACGCTGCGTCGGCAGATAACAGCCGGACTAGGCATGCAGGCAGCAGGCATTCCCTGGTGGACATACGACGCCGGCGGATTCTTCCGACCAGGCAATCAGTATAGCGACAAGGCCTATATCGAGCGCATGTTGCGCTGGATCGAGACCAGCGTCTACCTGCCACTGATGCGTGTGCATGGCTATCAGAGCAACACCGAGCCATGGAACTACGGTCCTGAGGCACAGCAGATTATCGCCAAATGTCTGCGCGCCCGCTACTGGCTGAAGCCCTACATCTACAGCAATGCTGCGGCAGTGGCCTTCGACGGTTCGACGCTGATGCGCCCGCTGGTGTTCGACTTTGCCGACGACAGCGAAGCCCTGCAGCAGAAGTACGAATATATGTTCGGGCGCGCGCTGCTCGTCAGTCCTATCACCGAGGCTGGCGTCACTACTTGGGAGACCTACCTGCCCAAGAACAAGGGCGGATGGTACGACCTCGTGTCGCAGAAGCATTACGACGGTGGACAGACCGTCAGGACAGCTGTCGACCTGAGTGCCATCCCCGTCTTTGCCCGCGCAGGTTCAATCATGCCCGTCGCCGACGATGACGTGTGGGTCTATCCAGGGGCCGATGCTTCCTTCACCCTCTATGAGGACGACGGGGCGTCAAGAGCCTACGAACAGGGACAGTCGTCGAGGATCGTCTTCAGCTGGAACGACGCCCGCAGCACGCTGACCATCAGCAAGCGGACGGGCAGCTTCGAGGGTATGAAAGATCATCGCACGTTCCGTATCTCGCTCCCCGGAATAATGAAGACCGTTGAGTACAACGGCAAAGAAACCAAAATACGCCTGAAATAACAAACTCTACATACAACACGCCTGAAATGAAAAGGATACTCATCATCGCGATATTGCTGACAACCCGTTTCCTGGGGGCGAATGCCGACGTCGACCCCAACTTCCACATCTACCTCTGCTTTGGGCAGTCGAACATGGAAGGCAACGCTAAGGCAGAGAGTGTCGACAAGACGAACATCGACCCACGCTTCCGACTGCTCGCCACCTGCGACTTCAGCTCGCCCAAACGTTCCAAAGGGCAGTGGTACAGCGCCACCCCACCGCTGGTGAACCCCATCGGCGGTCTGGGGCCCTCCGACTATTTCGGCCGCACGATGGTGGCAGCAATGCCCTCCAACATCCGCATAGGCGTGGTGCCCGTAGCTATCGGAGGCTGCAGGATTGAGATGTTCGACAAGGTGAAATACGCCGCCGAGGTGGCCAAGAACGACTACTCCGCAGGTCTTGCGAAACAGCACTATGGCGGCAATCCCTACCAGCGGCTGATTGACATGGCGAAGATTGCCCAGCAGTCAGGGGTCATCAAGGGCATCCTGCTCCATCAGGGATGCTCGAACAATGGCGATCCCAACTGGCCCGGCATGGTGAAGAAAATCTACCAGGACATCCTCGCCGACCTTGGACTGGCTGCCGACAGCGTGCCCCTCTTCGTGGGTGAGACGCTGCGTCAGGAGAACGGCGGATCGTGCTACGCCCATAACGTCCAGGTGGCCCGCATGCCACAGGTTGTACCGACGTCGCACGTCGTCAGCTCGCTGGGATGCCCGGGCAACGGTCAGGACCCTTGGCACTTCAATGCCATGGGCTACCGCATCATCGGCAAGCGCTATGCCTTCGAGGCGCTGAAGGTGATGGGACGCGAACTGGTGGCTGACGCTGACTACGAGATGCCAGCAACGCTCAGGAAGTTCTATGCCGCCAAGAGTATCAGCGTGCCCAGCGAGGTCGATGCCATACCTGGCGAGCGTATTTCGGGAGCCATCAACGCAACCTTCGAAGACGGTCATAAGGAAGACGTTTCTACCTATACCGACTTCGAGAGCAACGACCTCGTCTTTGTCGACGGAGTCCTCTCGCCTCGCCTCGAGGGCAAAGGAAGTGCGGAAGCCGTCTATACCGACTTCTGTCGCAACGCCACGCGCGCTGCCTTCCAGGTGAGGGTCAGTTTCTTCCCCTTTGCCACTAGCTTTATGACCAAGCTCTCTGGTAACATGACCTACGACGAGAGCAACCGTGCCCTGACACTCAGCGCCTCAGGGCAGGCAGGATGGGTCTATGCCAAAGGAGCTGACATGTCGGCGTACAAGTATCTGGTAGTCAAGCTACGAGAACCACAAGACCTGGGTGCCGAAGTAAGGGTGCTCACGGGCACGAAGTCGACTAGTCCCGGCTATCGCGACACCATCGACACGCGTACCACCGTCAGCATCGACCTGCATCACATGAAGCTCTTCAACAGCACCTCGACGATCGACCCTGCTAAGATCTTCGCCGTCGAGTTCCGTTTTAAGAAGGCTGGTACGATCTACATCGACGACGTCTTTCTAAGCAACGACGAGCAGTACTCCTCGGTAGACATCCTTACCGTCCCCAGGGGCGAAGAGCCCGTCTACAACCTCCAGGGCATGCGCGTTGGACTGACCTCCGACTGGCCGACGCTGACAAGAGGTATCTATGTGGTACGCGGAAAACTTATCAGGAAATAACGACGCAGAATCTCACAAACTGCCAAAAAGCCTATTACTAAGAAACAAAAAAACGAAAGAACATGCCAAACAATCACCCTACCCTACGCCTTTTGCCTGCAGCGACGATGTTGCTTGCCACCCTGCTGGCAGCCTGCTCCGACAAGCGCAGCACCCAGCAGCTGCCCGAGGGCTTTGCTACCGTTCCCAGCAGCAGCACTGCCTACGATGAGAGTGCCTCCAGTCAAAAGAAAGCCTCCAGCAACTGGAGCGTCGACGGCAACACGATGACCTACGGAAGCCATCGCTATACGATGGAAGGCAACTTCGACCGCGACTACACGGCAGGCGGCACTGCCAAGGTCACCTTCACCAACGTACCATCCGACCTTCAGGAGTTCACCACTGTCTACGAGAAATTCCTAGGCAAGAAACCCTACGGTGTGGCAGCCATGCTGCCCATGGCATTCGAGATGTGGGGCCGCAACCACGACGAGGGCGAGCGTTGCATAGAGATGATCGCCGGATACACGTGCCACCGCGAGATCATGCGACAGCTACCTCCACACATGGTGGCTTCGAGGTTTTCACCAGAGAACGATCCCTACGTGCAGCGCTGTCTGCCGGCAGCAGTCCTTGAGGGGGCTACCAAAGAGAACGGATACAATCCTACCGAGCCCTACACCGTGAACATCACCATTGGCCGGGAGGCAGCATGGGGAGAAGAGAGCGAGATACTTCAGGCAAACGTCTACCAGCTATACATCCTCAGCGGTAACGCTTGGAACACGCCACAGCGCACCGTCACCGTGATGCTCCCCTGGCGTGGCGAACAGCTTTATAAGGTCAACTCCTGCCCTGCGCTCTACGTGAACATCTTCGTACCGCGCCAAGAATGGAAGGGACTGAAATAACCGTCAGGCTACTTGTTGACGACCTTGCGAGTCTCCTTGCCGATCTTCACGATGTAGACACCCTTGACCAGCGACTGTAGGTCGTACAAGCCCGACTCGCTGGCACTGAACACCTGCTCGCCCTTCATGTTATAGAGCGTCAGACGCTCGCCGGGAGCCACGGTAGCACGCAGCATGCCGTCGGAGAATTGAATCTTCGACTGGGTGGTCGACACTGTGCTGATGGCTGACGGACCCGCCGCAAAGAACATCCTCGAGAGTTCGGCCAGAGGCATCGACTGCGTGGTGCCATTCTGCAGGTGGAGCACCATGCTGTTGGCGTCGAACGTAATCTTCGAGATGTTGCTCACCTCGAAACTCACCTCGCCCGTCGTCTTGCTCACGGTGAGGTACTGATAGTCGTCTGCCTGGACGCTAACACAACCGATGGTCAGCAGCAGCACTGCGATAAAAGTGCGGATCATATTCATCTTTCGTAGGAATTTTGCTGCAAAGGTAGGCATAATTTTCAAAAATCATGCCTCTTTCACGTTTTTTTTCGCAAAAATGTTGCGCATACGAAATAAAATGTCTAAATTTGTCAGCTGATTGAACAAAACCCATACAACGATTATGATAGACGTAAAAGAGACATTGAAGAAATGCGAGGAGCGCATGGAGATGGCAGCTATGTTCCTGGAGGAAGAGCTGAACCGCATCCGTGCCGGTCGTGCCAACGTGGCCATCCTCGACGGAGTAAGAGTAGCGTCGTACGGCTCGAAGGTGCCCCTAAACCAGGTAGCTACCGTGAACTGCCCTGACGCACGTACCATTGCCATCAAGCCCTGGGATCGCAAGCAGATCAAGGACATCGAGAAGGCTATCATGGACAGCGACGTGGGTATCACCCCTGAGAACAACGGCGAGATGATCCGCCTTACCATCCCCCAGCCCACCGAGGAGCGCCGTCGCGACCTGGTGAAGCAATGCAACAAGATTGCTGAGAAGGCCAAGGTGGAGGTGCGCAACGTGCGTGCAGACGTCAAGGACAAGCTGAAGAAAGCCATCAAGGACGGTCTCTCCGAGGACAACGAGAAAGACGCTGAGCTGGAGCTTCAGAAACTGCACGACAAGTGGATTAAGAAACTCGACACACTCATCGAAGCTAAGAACAAAGAGATCATGACGGTCTAGGTTCTGGTTGAGAGATGAGAGATGAGAGATGAGAGTTGAGAGTTAAGAGTTAAGAGTTGAGAGACTAGAGCTCAAGGACATCGATTGAAATTGAAAGGACTTGTCGTCAAGAACACAGGCAGCTGGTACACCGTCCGCACGGACGATGGCCAGCTCGTTGATTGTAAGATAAAGGGAAACTTCCGGCTGCGTGGCATCCGCTCGACAAACCCCGTTGCTGTAGGCGACAGGGTGGAGATTGTGCGCAACCAGGAAGGTACGGCCTTTATCACAGAGATCGAGGACCGTCGCAACTACATCATCCGCAAGTCGATCAACCTCTCGAAGCAAAGTCACATCCTTGCTGCCAATGTCGACCAAGCACTACTCATCGTCACCGTCAGCCATCCGCTGACGAGTACCACCTTCATCGACCGCTTCCTCGCCTCTGCCGAGGCCTATCGCGTGCCCGTCGTGCTGGTGTTCAACAAGACCGACCTGCTCAACGACGAGGAGCGACACTATCAGCAGATGATGGTACAGCTCTACGACACCGTGGGCTACGAGTGCCTGCAGGTCTCGGCCGCAACGGGCGACGGACTGGAGCTGCTGTCTCCACGGCTCAACGGGAAGATCACGCTGCTAAGCGGCAACAGCGGCGTGGGTAAGTCGACGCTTATCAACCGCCTCGTCCCCGGCGTTTGCCTGCGCACGGCACAGCTCAGCGACAGTCACGACGCAGGACAGCATACCACGACATTCTCTGAGATGATACCGCTTCCGGGTAGCGAGGGCTACCTCATCGACACACCGGGCATCAAGGGCTTTGGGACTTTTGACATGGAGCCAGAGGAAATCACCAGCTACTTCCGCGAGATCTTCCACTTCTCGAAGGACTGCCGGTTCTCCAACTGCACTCACACTCACGAACCGGGATGCGCTGTGCTGCAGGCTCTCGACAACCACTACATCGCCCAAAGCCGCTACCAGAGTTATCTTTCAATGCTCCAGGACAAGGATGAGAGCAAGTATCGCGAGGCTTACTGACCGAGGTGCGAGGTACGAGGTACGAGGTGCGAGACTACTAACGAAAAAAACATCGTATATGAGAAATACACTATTGACAATCGTACTGTTGCTGGGCCTACAAGCGACAGCACAGGAGAAAACGACCGTCAGCGAGTTCAATCTCGCTGGCCCCTACCCCGTCCTGACGCCTCTGACAGCCGACAGTGTCAACGTCAGCGGGAAGAAGTTCGACGAGGCATCACTGATGAGTGGCATCAGCCTCGACGCTGCTCCCGCCACCACGTGGAACTCACGGCAATTGCCCTCGCTAAAGAATCAGAAGAGCGTCGGTGTGCTGAGTTTCTACCTGAACAACAGCGACTTCCTGAAGGGAAAGATTGAGGTGAAAGGACCGAAGAACTACAAGCTCTACATCGACGGACAGGAGGCTGGCAGCGAGCTGCAGCTAGCACCTGAGCACCATACGCTAGCCATCAAGTTTCTGGCGCAGCCCAACGACAGCGACAGCATCAGCGTTACCATCGATGCTACGAAACCCGTCGCAACGACACTCAGCAAGGACCATCCCTACATGGTGCACGACCTTACCGACGGCAAGCGTGTACGCAACGTGAGCCTGTCGGCTGACGGAACATTTGCCATCGTCAGCTATCAGACGACCGACCGCGGGGGCAAGAGCCGCTGGGAATACGAGCTTCGAAAACTGACGGCCAACAAGCGAGCCTACAACACTACACTGCTCCGCTATCTAACGGGCAGCATGACTTGGATGCCGACCAGCGTGGCCTATATCGAAGAAGCAACCGAAGGGGACTGTCGCAACCTTTACAAGGTCGATCCCATGACGGGCGAGCGCAAACGCTGGGCTAGCAACGTGCCTAAGGGCAGCTTCACCATCAGCCCTACGGAAGACTACCTTATCATTACGGCTGAGGAAGAAGGGCCAAAAGAGGACAAAGGCGTGTTTGAAGTGCTGGAGATGGACGACCGTCAGCCTGGCTGGCGCAACCGTAACTACCTCATTCGCTACGACATTGCCAGCGGGCTGTCACAGCGTATCACCTTTGGCAGCAAGGGTGAGCAGCTGGCGGACATCTCGTCCGACGGACGGCAGCTGTTGGTCTGCTCCTCCTACTCACGACTGGCAAAGCGCCCGACGGAGGTGATGGACGTCTACCTGCTCGACAGCCAGACGCTGAAGGCCGACACGCTATTACGCTGCGAGGGATTCCTAGGAGGCTGCGAGCTGTCGCCCGACAGTCGCCAGGTGCTCTTCGTAGGCTGTCCGGAGGCCTTCAACCGCATCGGCTGCCAGCTGCCAGCCAATGTCACGCCCAACATGACGGAGAACGAGCTGTTCGTCTACGACATTGCCAGCCGGCAGGTGACACCCCTGACGAAAGACTTCGACCCCAGCATACAACGCGTCACATGGTCGAAAGCCGACGGGAAAATCTACTTCACGGCTGAGCATCGCGACTATGTATGGTTCTATCAGCTAGACCCCTCCACAGGAAAGACTCAGCAGCTGCCGCTGCAGGGCGACTACATCTACCGATGGGACATCGCCTCGCATGCCACGACCATTGCCCACCTTGCCTACAACACCCTGGAGCCGGCCTCTGCCTACGTGACACCCCTGCGGCAGGGCAAGGCCAGTGCCCTACTCTTCGACGGCAAGAATGCATTGGGCGATGCCAAGGTTGGCACCTGCCAGGACTGGAACTACACCAATTCGCGGGGAGAGACCGTCTACGGACGCCTCTATCTGCCTGCCGACCTCGACCCTCAGAAGAAGTACCCCATGATCGTCTACTACTACGGCGGATGCTCGCCGACGTCACGCTATTTTGAGTCGCCCTATGCCCCACAGTACTGGAACTCGCTGGGCTACGTAGCCTATATCGTTGAGCCAAGCGGAGCTACAGGCTTCGGACAGGAATGGGCCTCACGCCACGTGAATACCGCCGGACATGGGCCTGCCGAGGACATCATCGAAGGAGTAAAGCAGATCTGTAAGGAGCACCCCTTCATCAACAGCGAGAAGATTGGATGCATGGGTGCCTCCTA
The DNA here is from genome assembly GCA_946539475.1 of uncultured Prevotellaceae bacterium. Next base: position 16,536 of record CAMNHM010000053.1, read on the forward strand.
CGGTGGTTTCATGACCCAGTACCTGCAGACCGTGACCGACATCTTCGCTGCTGCCGTCTCGCATGCAGGCATCGCCAACCACACGAGCTACTGGGGCGAGGGCTACTGGGGCTATAACTACAGCGAGGTGAGCATGGCCAACAGCTACCCCTGGAGCCACCGCCAGCTGTACGTCGACCAGAGTCCGCTGTTCAATGCCGACAAGATTCATACGCCCCTGCTGCTCCTTCACGGAAATGCTGACACAAACGTGCCCCTGATCGAGAGTCTGCAGATGTTCACAGCCCTGAAGCTGCTGGGCCGCGAGGTGGCACTGGTAGAGGTAGAAGGCGAGAATCATCACATCCTGGAATATAGCAAACGAGAGAAATGGCTCGCCACGCAGATGGCATGGTTCCAGCGCTGGCTGAAGGACGACCCCTCGTGGTGGGAGGCCCTCTACCCGAAGAAGCACCTGTA